>NZ_UHDZ01000001.1:2100000-2346514 GCF_900458815.1 Staphylococcus saccharolyticus | reverse complement strand
CTTTCTTAAAATTTTAGACTTATACACAGAAATAACATAGGTGGATAAAAATAATCACAGCATGTTAACAATTATCCACAAGTTAACCACAATCAGTGGATAACTATGACGATACTATGATTTATTCACACCGTTTATGTATATAAATTTAATAAATAACTCCTTTGGAAATCATAAGTTAAACGACTTATCCACATAATTATACTTTTTAACTCCGATAGATGTCAAATGACTGTGAGTATGTTCTTAAAATTTGAATAACTGTGTGTATGGCTTATAATTTATCCACAGAAATTCAATATATTATTGTGAATAAGTGGATAACTTCATATATACTTCACAATTTCTTAAAATTAGTTTTGGGAAATAATTTATAGATTATGTATGAATCATGCATAACTAGTTAATTTGGGATAGAGCATTAAGAAAAATGGTTAGAAATAAATTGATGAAGTGCCTATTGACTTAAAATTTATGAGTAGATATCTTCATAAAATCATCTTGCTTTATAAAAGGGATTTTGTTATATTGTAGTAGTTGCTTGAATTATGACTAGATAATAATAAGCTTAAGAAGTATTTCTCAACAGCAATCACAATAAGAGAACAATTGCTTAAATAAAGTACGCTAGTTATTAATACTAATGTTTACTTTGATAATTTATTTATTTATATGAACCAGTTTCTAGGTATGAAGTTGGAAATATTTAGATAATTGAATACAGATGGAGGTGTTTTGCATGGTAAAACGTACTTATCAACCAAATAAACGTAAACATAGTAAAGTTCATGGTTTTAGAAAACGCATGAGCACTAAAAATGGCCGTAAAGTTTTAGCGCGTCGTCGTCGTAAAGGCCGTAAAGTTTTATCTGCATAAGATCACTGACTCCATCAGTGGTCTTTTTTTTGTTTAAATAATAGAATACTTTAATAAAAATAGTAGTAAAATAAAGTAGATATATCTAATTAAAAATCAACATTAAGTTTACTAGTAGAATAGTTTTACTTATGAAGAGAACGAAATAGGCGAGTGATGTTTAGTGGAAAAAGCATATCGTATTAAAAAGAATTCAGATTTTCAAACTATCTATAAAAAAGGAAAGTCTGTTGCTAATAGGCAATTTGTTGTTTATACCTATAATAATAAAGAAAATAAACATTTTCGCTTAGGAATAAGTGTTTCTAAAAAGTTAGGAAATGCTGTAACGAGAAATAAAATAAAAAGAGCGATTAGAGAAAACTTCAAGGTTCATAAACAAGATATTATAGCCAAGGATATTATTGTAATAGCAAGGCAACCTGCGAATGATATGACTACATTAGAAATACAAGATAGTTTGGAACATGTTCTAAAAATAGCTAAAGTATTTAATAAAAAAATAAAAAAGGGAGAGGTTTTTTAGATTCCCTGTAGTCTAACCTCACACAACCCGATGCGTTACTTTATTGTATAGGACAATTTATTAGCTTTTTCAGTAGAAACAAATTACAATGTTATAATAAAATTTTACTTGAATAAGGAGGCGAGACTCTTATGGATTTTGACACGATTACTAGCATTTCAACTCCAATGGGTGAGGGGGCAATAGGTATTGTACGCTTATCGGGTCCTCAAGCGATTGGAATTGGAGATAAACTATATAAAGGAAAGAAAAAATTATCTGAAGTTAATACACATACAATTAATTATGGTCATATCATAGATCCTGAAACAAATGAGATTGTAGAAGAAGTAATGATATCTGTACTACGTGCACCTAAAACATTTACCCGCGAAGATATCATTGAGATTAATTGTCATGGTGGTATTTTAACTATCAATCGAATCTTAGAACTAACGATGACATATGGTGCACGAATGGCAGAACCAGGTGAATATACTAAACGTGCATTTTTAAATGGGCGTATCGACCTGTCTCAAGCAGAGGCAGTAATGGATTTTATTCGATCCAAAACTGATCGTGCATCTAAAGTAGCAATGAATCAAATCGAAGGTAGACTAAGTGATTTAATCAAACGTCAACGTCAATCCATACTCGAGATACTTGCTCAAGTTGAGGTTAATATAGATTATCCTGAATACGATGATGTTGAGGATGCAACAACAGAATTTTTACTCGAGCAATCTAAAAATATCAAAGAAGAAATTAATCGACTACTTGATACAGGTGCACAAGGTAAAATTATGCGAGAGGGATTGTCTACCGTTATTGTAGGACGACCAAACGTGGGTAAATCATCAATGCTTAATAGCCTTATTCAAGACAATAAAGCAATCGTTACCGAAGTGGCAGGCACGACAAGAGATGTACTCGAAGAATATGTTAATGTAAGAGGTGTTCCTTTAAGACTTGTAGACACTGCAGGTATTAGAGACACAGAAGATATCGTAGAGAAAATTGGTGTTGAACGTTCACGTAAAGCATTGAGTGAAGCTGATTTAATACTCTTTGTACTCAATAATAATGAGCCTCTTACCGAAGATGACCAAACACTCTTTGAGGTAATTAAAAATGAAGATGTCATCGTGATTATTAATAAAACTGATTTAGAGCAACGTTTAGATGTTAAAGAAGTAAAAGAAATGATTGGTGATATACCACTGATACAGACTTCAATGCTTAAACAAGAAGGCATTGATGAACTAGAACTTCAAATTAGAGATTTATTCTTTGGAGGAGAAGTGCAAAATCAGGATATGACTTATGTTTCAAATTCACGTCATATTTTCTTATTAAAACAAGCTAGACATTCAATTCAAGATGCGATAGATGCCGCTGAATCTGGAGTACCAATGGATATAATACAGATTGACTTAACACGTACGTGGGAGATTCTTGGTGAAATTATAGGTGAATCGGCAAGTGATGAACTCATAGATCAATTATTTAGTCAATTTTGTTTAGGTAAATAAATACATTTAATTATAGACAAATAGGGCGGTTGGATGTCTTGATTTTTAAATAATTTAGCAATTACAGGGAGGTAAAAAAGTGGTTCAAGAATATGATGTCATAGTGATTGGTGCAGGACATGCTGGTATTGAAGCTGGTTTAGCTTCAGCACGACGTGGAGCTAAAACGCTCATGTTAACAATTAACTTAGATAACATCGCATTTATGCCATGTAATCCATCAGTAGGTGGACCAGCCAAGGGTGTTGTCGTACGTGAAATAGATGCTTTAGGTGGTCAAATGGCAAAAACGATAGATAAAACACATATACAAATGCGTATGCTCAATACTGGAAAAGGACCAGCAGTTAGAGCATTACGTGCTCAAGCAGACAAAGTATTGTATCAACAAGAAATGAAACGTGTGCTTGAAGATGAAAATAACCTAGATGTTATGCAGGGAATAGTTGATGAACTTATTATTGAAGATAACGAAGTCAAAGGTGTACGTACGAATATTGGTACAGAATATCGTTCGAAAGCAATTGTCATTACAACTGGAACATTCTTGCGTGGAGAAATTATTTTAGGAAATTTAAAATATTCAAGTGGACCAAATCATCAGCTACCTTCAGTGACTTTAGCTGATAACTTAAGAGAATTAGGATTCGATATTGTTCGCTTTAAAACTGGTACACCTCCAAGAGTTAATGTTAGAACAATCGATTATTCTAAAACTGAAATTCAGCCTGGTGATGATGTAGGGCGTGCGTTTAGTTTTGAGACAACTGAATTTATTTTAGACCAATTGCCATGTTGGTTAACATATACTAATGGTGAAACTCACAAGGTCATTGATGATAATTTACATTTATCAGCAATGTATTCAGGTATGATTAAAGGTACAGGTCCAAGATACTGTCCATCTATCGAAGATAAATTTGTGCGTTTTAATGACAAACCAAGACATCAACTTTTCTTAGAACCAGAAGGTCGTAATACAAATGAGGTTTATGTTCAAGGTTTATCAACAAGTTTACCTGAGCATGTACAACGCCAAATGTTAGAAACAATACCTGGACTCGAAAAGGCAAAAATGATGCGTGCAGGTTATGCTATTGAATACGATGCGATTGTACCTACACAGTTATGGCCTACTTTGGAAATGAAAGCAATTAAAAACCTATACACAGCTGGACAGATTAATGGTACTTCCGGATATGAAGAAGCAGCTGGACAAGGTATTATGGCAGGTATCAATGCTGCTGGAAAAGTATTAGGTACCGGAGAGAAAATTCTTAGTCGTTCAGATGCATATATCGGTGTACTTATTGATGATTTAGTTACAAAGGGTACAAATGAACCATATAGATTGTTGACTTCTCGTGCAGAGTATCGTTTATTGCTACGTCATGACAATGCAGATTTACGTTTAACAGATGTTGGTTATGAACTAGGAATGATTTCTGAAGAACGCTACGCTCGTTTTAATAAAAAACGTCAACAAATTCAAGATGAAATTCAACGTCTAACAGAAGTACGTATCAAACCCAATGATCACACGCAAACTGTAATTGAATCTAAAGGTGGCTCTCGCTTAAAAGATGGTATATTGGCAATCGATTTATTACGTCGTCCTGAAATGACATATGATACAATTTTAGAAATCCTAGAAGAAGATCATCGTCTTCCAAAGGCAGTTGAAGAACAAGTTGAAATTCAAACGAAATATGAAGGTTATATCAACAAATCATTACAACAAGTTGAAAAAGTTAAGAGAATGGAAGAGAAAAAAATTCCTGAGGACTTGGACTATAGAAAAGTAGATAGTTTAGCTTCAGAAGCTAGAGAAAAATTAGTGGAAGTTAAGCCGTTGAATATTGCTCAAGCTTCACGTATTTCAGGGGTTAATCCAGCTGATATTTCAATTTTACTTGTTTACTTAGAACAAGGGAAACTTCAAAGGGTGAGTCAACAATGAGTATAGAATGGTTATCAGATAAATTAAGTGATCATGGTATAGAATTGACAGAAAAGCAGAAAGAACAATTTCAAATTTACTATCAATGTCTTGTTGAATGGAACGAAAAAATGAATTTAACAAGTATTACAGAAGAATACGATGTATACTTGAAACATTTTTATGATTCAATTGCACCTAGCTTTTACTTTGATTGTAGCGGGCCAATAAGCATTTGCGATGTTGGCGCTGGAGCTGGTTTTCCAAGTATTCCTTTAAAGATTGTTTATCCTGAATTAAAAGTAACGATTGTTGATTCATTGAATAAACGTATTCAATTCTTAAATCATTTAGCAGCTGAACTTGGACTTCAAAATGTGAGTTTTGTACATGATCGTGCAGAATCATTTGGTAAGGGAGTCTACAGGGAGTCTTATGATATTGTCACTGCACGTGCAGTAGCAAGACTGACAGTATTAAGTGAACTATGCTTACCACTTGTTAAAAAGGGTGGTCAGTTCATCGCACTGAAATCTTCAAAAGGTGAACAGGAATTGCAAGAAGCTGAATTTGCTATTAGTATTCTAGGTGGAAGTGTTAAAGAATCTTATTCATTTGAATTACCTGAAGGCGCAGGTGAACGTCAAATGATTATTATTGATAAACGCAGACAGACATCTAAGAAGTATCCTAGGAAACCAGGTACGCCAAATAAATCCCCATTAGTTGAAAATTAAGACATCGTACATTACAAATAATTGAGAGGGAGAGAATGGATAATGAAGAAACCTTTTTCAAAATTATTTGGTTTAAAAAATAAAGATGACATCATTGGTTATACTGAAGAAGAACGTAATAATAATGTAGAATCCATTCATATTGAACGTATCGTACCCAATCGTTATCAACCTAGACAAGTATTTGAGCCAAATAAAATTAAAGAATTAGCTGAATCTATTGAAGAACATGGCTTACTACAATCTATCGTTGTACGTCCAATCGAAGAGGACATGTTTGAAATAATTGCAGGTGAACGTCGCTTTAGAGCTTTACAATCTTTAAATAAGCCACAAGTAGATGTTATTATTCGACACATGAATGATGAAGAAACAGCGGTTGTTGCACTTATTGAAAATATTCAACGTGAAAATCTATCAGTAGTTGAGGAAGCGGAAGCTTATAAAAAGTTGCTTGAAATTGGAGATACAACTCAAAGCGAATTAGCAAAGAGTTTAGGTAAGAGCCAAAGCTTTATTGCTAATAAGTTGAGGTTATTAAAGTTAACACCGAATGTTATTAAGCGTTTACGTGAAGGTAAAATTACAGAAAGACATGCGCGAGCGGTACTCGTTCTATCTGATAAAGAACAAGAAGAATTAATTGAACAAGTGATTAATCAGAAGTTAAATGTCAAGCAGACAGAGGATAGGGTTCGTCAGAAAACAGGACCTGAAAAGATTAAAGCTCAAACGCTTCAATTTTCTCAAGATGTGACTCAAGCAAGAGATGAAGTAGGTAAAAGTATAGAAGCAATCGAACGCTCAGGCATACGTGTCGAACATAAAGATAAAGATCACGAAGACTATTATGAAATAAAAATAAAAATCTATAAGGGATAAATGAAACTCCTTTTATCAAAAATAACGATAAAAGGAGTTTTTTAGTACTTATCTTTATCATGAGAGCTATGAAGTCTTTTTATTTTTATAATAATAAATAGGTATACCTGTTAAAGTAATTAAAATACCGATTAAAGCTAAAATAAATTGAGTCAATAATGTATTAATAATCACGAAAACACCTGTAATTAAAGCGATTAAAGGTATAACTGGGTATAGCGGTACTTTATAAGGTCGATGTAAATTTGGCTTTCTTTTTCTTAATAGAATGACGGCAATAAAAGCCATACAATAGAAAGTCCAAATAACAAATATTAACATATTCGTTATTGTATCAAATGCACCTAAAAGCATCATAATCATGGCAAAAATTACTTGGATTAGTCCGCCTAACCATGGTGTACCTGCTGGTGTCAGACTTAAAAAACCATTTTTAAAAGGCAATTGATCTTGTTTAGCCATTGCAAAAGGAATACGCATGCCGGTCATAGTATAGCCATTCATCGTGCCATATACTGAAATTAAAATACCTATTGTGACAATTTTTCCACCATAGTTTCCGAATAATACTGCAGATGCATCACTTGCTGCATTGAGATTGCCTATTAAATGATTGATAGGTAGTGTCATTAAGAATGTAGCATTAATTAATAGATATACAATCATAATTAATCCTATACCTAGAGCAATTGCAGCAGGTAAATCTTTTTTAGGATTTTTCATTTCTCCTGCAATATTACCTACGTGTATCCAACCATCGTATGCAAACATTGTTGCAAGTAAACCATTTCCTAGAGCGCTTATACAACTAGAATGTGTGCCATTGACTATTGGAAAGAGAGAGAATTCAACTTCGCTTTGGTGAAAAAGTCCTACACAAACAATGAGTGCGATTGGGAGTAGTTTAATCACTAAAGTTATTGTTTGCAAAATACCACCAGCTTTTGATCCTAGACAGTTAATTAATAAAATTGATATCGCACTAAGAAAAGCAATAGGTATTAAATATGCATCTCCTAAATGTAATAAATGAATAATTTGTGTTGAAAAAACGATAGCTAGTGCTGCAATATTTGCTGGGAAATAAATAAATGCTTGTGCCCAGCCTGCGAGAAATCCCCAGAAATCTCCATAAGTATATTCAATATACTTAGTTAGACCTCCTGTCTTAGGAATTGCGGCAGCTAATTCTGCTCCTGTTAGACCTGCGCATATTGTAACTAGACCTCCAAATAACCATACAAAGATAGCCATACTCGTTGATCCAGTTATTTCTGTTACACTTGAAACTTTAAAGAATACGCCTGCACCTATAACTGACCCCATGACAAGTGATAAGGCAGAGAAGAAACCTATATTTCTTTTTAGAGTTGTTTCACCCTTCATAACATTCTCCTCCTAGTAAAAGTAATTAACCTATTACACCTTCATGTGTATCAGCAGGTTGTAATAAATGATCAATGATATGAGATACACGTGTTAAATCTACATTGCCTCCAGAAACAAGTGCTACAACACTTTTATTTTTAATCCATCTTGGATCTATTTTTTCACTGATAAGTGCAGCAGTAGGTAGTGCGCCTGCACCTTCAGTAATAATTTTTGCACGTTGCATAAGTTGATGCATTGCTGTAGAAATTTCTTCTTCACTTACAAGTACAAATTCATCAACTAATTGATTTGCAACTTCAAATGTTTTATCGCCTGGAATCGCTACTTCAGTACCGTCTGCTATAGTATGGTTAGTAAATTGTGGGGTGATTTCACCTTGCTTAATAGAGTGTGTCATGCCGTGAACATTTTCTGATTGGACACCGATGATATGAATTGATGGGTTAAATGATTTTAAAGCAGTTGCTATACCGGAAATAAGGCCACCTCCACCAACTGGAACAATGACAGTATCGACATTCCAAATATCTTCTAGAATTTCTAGACCAATAGTACCTTGACCTGCCATAACAAGGGAATCATCATATGGATGAACGATAGTTTTACCAGTTTTCTGTGCTAATTCTTGCATATATAAACGTGAATCATTGAATGTTTCACCTTTCAGGATTACTTCAGCACCGTAACCTTTTGTAGCATTCTGTTTGGAAATAGGGGCTTCTTCAGGCATGACTACAGTTGCTTTAATTCCTAATAGTTTACCTGTTAATGCTAAACCTTGAGCGTGATTTCCAGCTGAAGCAGTAATGATACCTTTTGATTTTTGTTCTTCGGTTAAATGTAAAATTTTGTTTAATGCACCTCTAAATTTGAAAGATCCGGTGTATTGCATATTTTCTAATTTAAGAAAAATATTACCACCTGTGATGTTTCTACTTAGAAACATAGATTGAATTAATGGGGTTTTGCGAATATATTTATTAATTGTATGTTTTGCGTCTTTAATGTCGTGTATATTGCAGTACTTTTCGGTTTCTAAAACGATGTTGTTTACAGCCATTTAATATTCCTCCCATAAGAACAGTGTTGTTCTTTTATAATAGTCCTTCTAAACTTTCATAATTTAAATCATGTGATTCAGCTAGTCCTCTGTTTGTTACATGACCTTTATAAATATTTACACCAGTAGCTAATACGCTATTATTTTTTATAGCTTGATTAATACCTAATTTGCCAATCTCTAACAAATATTCAATATTTCCTGCTGCTAATACCATAGTAGATGTTCTTGGAACAGCTCCAGGTTGATTAGGGACAGCGTAATGAACAACGCCGTCTTTAACGTAAACAGGATCGCTAATTGTAGTTGGTCTAATTCCTTCCACAGTACCACCTTGGTCTATTGCTATATCTACTAATACCGAACCTTTTTTCATAGATTGAACCATTTGTCGTGTGACTAATTTTGGTGGTTTAGAACCTGAAATTAAGATAGTTGAAATAAAGATATCTGCGGTTTTAATTTCATTAGCTAAGTTTTTTTCGTTCGATTTGATAACGCTTACATTTTTATTATTAAAATAATTTTCTAGCCAGTTGATTCTATCGTCATTTAATTCAATAATTGAAACATCTGCTTGTAAACCTAAAGCGATTGTTGCAGCATTAACCCCTGCAGAACCTCCACCGAAGATGACAACTTTTCCTGATGGTATACCTGAAATTGCATCGATTCCAGAAATTAAAATACCTTCACCTTTGTGTTGGGCTTCAAGATAATATGCCCCCATTAACATTGAGCGACGTCCTGCAATTGCACTCATAGGCGCAAGTAAAGGAGCTTGTCCATCTTTTTCGATTGTTTCTCCACCAATAGCTGTAACCTCAGCTTTTTGCATTGCTTCCACTGTTTCCTTTGAAGAAGCTAAATGTTGGAATCCCCAAATAACTTGTCCTTTTTTAAAATACTGAAATTCTTTGGGGTCTGGCTCTTTAACTTTTACAATTAAATCTGCTTGCCAACTTTCTTGATGTGAAACGATAGAAGCACCTGCTTGTTCATACTCTTCGTTTGTAAAACCAGAACCTATACCTGCATCTTTTTCAACTAATACTTCATTTCCATTATCTACCAATTTTTTTGCATTACTTGGTGTACAAGCAACGCGTTCTTCCCCTGGTTTTAATTCTTTAACAATTCCGATTTGCATTTAAAACAACTCCTTTGTGATTTTTTTCACAAGTTAAAAGTAACACCTTTTGAAAAATATTTCAAAAGAAAATTTAAGTAACTTTTAAAATGCAAATAATCACTTATGGTACTTAATTAAATTGTACAATCAACCAATTTTTATTTTTAAAAAAGAAGTTTGTATATATAAACTAACTTGTTAACAAGAACAAGTCGGTAAGCGATTACAAAAATTAAACTTAATACTTGAATGTTTAACGTGAAACAAAAAGATTTATTTTTTAGAATATTAGGTATTTTAAGTGAAATATTTACAATAAATACGATTCGCTATATACTAAAACTAAACGATACGTTTCGTTTAATAAATGTTAATAAGAAGGGTTAATGTGTTTGGTATATCGATTTCTAGTGCTATTCTTCATTTCGTCATCGGAGGTTTCGCGGTCGCGCTCGCATCAATAATGGCTGATAAAGTTGGAGGTAAGTTAGGAGGAATCATTGCTACTATGCCGGCAGTCTACCTGGCTGCTATTATTGCCTTGGCTATAGACCATAGAGGACATCAGCTGATACAAATGTCTATTCATTTAAGTACGGGTGCAATTGTTGGCATTATCTCATGTATTGTAACAGTATTCTTCACTTCAATCTTTATAGGAAAAAGGAATTATAAGAGTGGGACAGTCTTTGCTGTTCTATGTTGGTTTGTTATATCAGTAGCAATTTTCTTAGTAAGACATATTTAAATTGGAGGATAAAAAATGAAATTAGCATTGATAAAATTTTCAGTCGGTGGATTAGCTGTTTTAATCAGTTATATTGTCTCTGTCATTCTTCCTTGGAAGGAATTTGGCGGAATATTTGCTACGTTTCCAGCAGTATTTTTAGTATCAATGTGTATCACTGGTATGCAATTTGGTAACGAAGTGGCTATGCACGTTAGCAGAGGGGCAGTTTTCGGAATGATTGGAGTTATGTTTAGCATTTTAGCAACTTGGGGATTATTACAAGCAATACAAATGTGGTTAGTAAGTATTATTGGTGGGTTTATAGCTTGGTTTGTAAGTGCAGTTATTATTTTTGAAATTGTGGAATTAATAGCGCATAAAAGAAGGGGTAAAAATGGCTGGAAGACCGAAAGATCCAACAGTAAATAAAAAAATATATCGTGAAATTAATCGTTTATTAGAAACTACACATTTTAGAGATATCACTATTGATCAGATTGCTGAAAATACCGGTATATCTAAAGCGACAATATACCGAAGATGGAAAGATAAATCGTCTATAATTATGTCAATGTTTATCGAACAATCTCAAAAAGTTGTTATCCATAATCATAATAATTTGTATAATGATTTATTTCAGTTTCTTGTGAAAATAAAAGATATTTATAAAACAAAACTTGGCAGTGCAGTAATAGAAATTCTGATTAGTCATCAACAAGTTGAAGCTAGAGAAACATTTATGACTGATTACTTTAATCATAATCGTAAAGTGTTAAGAAAGATTGTAAGTAATCATGTTAGTGAAGAAGATCAAGATTTATTTATTGATTTAATCTTTTCTCCAATCTACTTTAATATATTGATAAAGCCGGAAACTTTAGATGAAAATTACATTGAGAAAATGTTAAACATAGTGTTAGATGTTTATAACAATGATTAATTGAATCGATTTTGTTGAGAAGTTGCGTTCCTTAATGTAAAGGGACGTTTCTTTTTTCGAAGGGAGTTTTGAGGAAGTGTAAAAGTTAACATATCATACTATGTCAAAGCATTTGACAATATAAGTGATGACGAGGTTAAATCCATTTGATAGCTTCTAGAAAGAAACATTGTTTTGATATAAGTATGATTTTGACTAAAGAAAGGTTAATATATTAAAAACTTGATAAGTAAATAAAGAGGTTGAGGTAATGAATATTAGTAATCGAATTAAAAAATTTAGAGAAAGAGATGGTTACTCTCAAGAATTTTTAGCTGAGAAAATGTATGTTTCAAGACAAACAATATCAAATTGGGAAAATAATAAAAGCTATCCCGATATTCACAATTTATTACTCATGTGTAATCTTTTTAGTATTACTCTAAATGAGCTTATTGTGAGAGACATTGAAAATCCACAATTAAAAATAGATAAAAAAGAATTAACTTTTTGGACATGGATAATGTTAATTCTTATGATATTAGGAGCTATTCTCATAGGTCCCCTAATATATTACTTGAGTTGATGGGGCATAGGTATAGTATATCTAATTTTTTAATAGGTATCTTTGCTTCGAACAAAGTGGAAAAAATTAAAATAAAAAATGATATTGAGACATACGATAGAATTGTTGCTTATATGAATGGAAAAGATCCTAACACGGTTGAAACAAGCAAGCTTAGAAATATATTTACATCATTAATGTCCTTCGTTTTCTTTGTGGGAACTTTATGTATAATAAGCTATTTAAGTATATTATTATCTGAAAAATTTCTATAAGATAAATACAACTCCAGCAACTAAAATCTTGTTGGAATTGTATTTTAGGCACTATTTTTTTCTCTTTTCGTTTATGCTAATAATGATTGGTAAGAACATACAACATATAACTATTATTAGAAGTATCCCTATATTAACTATAAGCACTTCATTCTTAGTTTTTTAATTCATGTTTGATGTTGAATTGACTAAACATTCCACTCATTATACCAGATCCCACTAATAATATTAATGCAACGATAGCTAATATAATAGAAGCCTTTTTAGATAAGCGACTTGTTGAGTAATAAACAACACCTGTTAAAAACGCATTCAAAATATTGGTTAAACTAATTGCCATAAGTGCTTTATTATCTTTTGCAAAGATATTTAAGCTATCTAATTTATATTCAGTTAGACTTAATCAGAATAGTAATTGAATAAGAGATATTATCGTCGTAAAACCTATGACGATGATTGAAAGAGTAGTCATAGGAGACTTGGATATTCCAATAAGATCTGGCTTCTCTATGAATGCAAAAATTCCGCTAAAAACTAAGAAATTACCTAATAGTGTATTAACGAAAGATAATAATGTCTTTCTCGTTGATAAAATTAGTAAAGTTCATAAACGTGATATTAAAATTGAACGTAATAACGGTGAAATTATTGTGAAAAAAGGCTTAAAATCTGGAAATAAAGTGATTAAAAATCCAAAAGGTAATCTAAATGATGGAGAAAAAGTTGAGGTGTCATCATGATTGAATTGAGAAAAATCAATCGACACTTTAAAAATGGCAACGACACGAATCATATTTTAAAAGATATTCATATTGATGAAGGTGAATTTATTGCTATCATGGGACCTTCAGGTTCTGGTAAAAGTACGTTAATCAATATCTTAGGTTTTATCGATCGAGGTTATGAAGGTGAATATCTTTTTAACAATGAGAATTTTCAAAAGAGCTCAGATAATAAACTCACAGAAATTAGAAATCATACTGTAGGTTTTGTCTTTCAAAACTTTAAGTTGATTCAAAGTAATACCATTTTAGAAAATGTAAGCATTCCTCTTATTTATAATGGGATGGGAAGTAAATAGCGAAAAGATAAAGTTTTAGACGAACTTCAAGACGTCGGTATAAAAGGTAAAGAAGATGTTTTACAAAATAAATTGTCAGGTGGTCAACAACAACGTGTCGCAATTGCCCGGGCAATTATTAACAACCCTAAGTTTATTATTGCCGATGAACCTACAGGGGCTTTTGATTCGAAGACATCTCAAGACATTATGGAGCTTTTCGTAAAACTGAACAAAGAAAAGAACATGACGATATCATTATGGTAACGCATGATCGTGAAGTGGCGAACAAAGCTGATCGTATTATTCATATTTTGGACGGACGTGTGCAAGAGGAAGAGGTGTTGACACGTGAATAACTTTTCAAATGTCATATCAGTTGCTATTCGTTCCATTTAAAAAAATAAACGCCGTAATATTTTTACGATGATTGGAATTATTATTGGTATCGCATCAGTAATTACTATCATGTCTTTGGGGAATGGCTTTAAGAATTCAACGAATGAGCAATTCAATGATGCCGGTGCTGGCAAAAATCAAGCTTCAATTTCCTATATGACTGAAAATATGGAGGCACCTAAAAACAATCCATTTAAGCAAGAGGATATTAGCGTAGTTGAACAGGTTGATGGCGTTAAGAGTGCCAAAGTAAAAGAGGATAAAGATAGCACATATACAGTCAAAA
Organism: Staphylococcus saccharolyticus; assembly: GCF_900458815.1. Lineage (NCBI taxonomy): Bacteria > Bacillati > Bacillota > Bacilli > Caryophanales > Staphylococcaceae > Staphylococcus > Staphylococcus saccharolyticus. The sequence goes on along the minus strand of NZ_UHDZ01000001.1, from coordinate 2,332,224 downwards.
TTACCAATACACATGGCAGTGAAGATGCTAGTTTAAAAAAGGTTGATAAACTGACAGACATAGATGAAGGAAAAGGATTTACGAATGATGATAGTGAAGTGCTAGAAAAAGTAGCCGTTATAGATAAAAAATTGCTAAAAAAGTATTCAATCATCTTGCTATGGGTCAATCTATCTACATAAATGGAGAAGGGTTTAAAGTCGTCGGCATCTCTGACAGCTCAGAAGTTGATGAAAGTGGTATGCCTGTTGAATCATTAATTCAATTACCTACCCAACAAACATTTAATAAATATATGGGCAATTTGACACAAGGGATGCCTCAATTATTAGTCTCAGTGGAAAAAGGTTCAGATAAGAAAGACGTAGGTAAAAAAGTCGAAAAAGCATTGAATAAAAAAGGAACTGGCGTATCTGAAGGTCAATACAGTTATGAAGATAATGAGGCGATAATGAAAACGATAGGTTCAGTCTTAGACACGATTACTTACTTTGTCGCTGCTGTTGCGGGAATTTCACTCTTCATTGCAGGAATTGGTGTGATGAATGTCATGTATATTTCAGTTACTGAACGAACAGAAGAGATTGTAATTCGTCGTGCATTCGGTGCTAAAGGTCGAGATATCGAAATACAGTTCTTAGTAGATAGTGTTGTGTTATGTCTCATAGGTGGCATCATCGGATTAATTCTAGGTATTATTATCACTACCATTGATTGATCTCGTGACACCTCAAATGGTTAAGAGTTCCGTAAGTCTAGGTTCAGTTATTTTAGCAGTAGACGTATCGACTTTGATAGTTATCATTTTTGGGTGGATTCCTGCGCGTTCAGCTTCTAAAAAAGAATTAATCGATATTATTAAATAAGCTATCAGCATAGAATGACTTATCGGAAAGTGCATATCATATGGTCGAAATTCTTGTTAACACAGCCATTAGTGGTTACATTGTTGCATTTTATACGTAATGGTTAAGTACACGAGATAATTAGAAAGCATAGGAGATATTAGCCTCTATCACCTAAAACCCCCCCTCACTATTACGAGTAGAGGGGGGTTAATGTATATGTGAATACTTATTCTGACTATCATACCGGTCAGTGGAGGAATGTAAAGTAAAGAAATCTATTACAAATTAAATACTGATTCTATTAATAATATTACTCAATTTTTTTAAACTTCTATCGATATCGCTTTTATCAATGTATGAATACGAAAATCGAATATAGTTTTTATAGTTCAAATCATAAATCTCTCCAGGTTGTATAAGTATATTTACTTTTATAGCTTCATTAAATAATGTTTTTACGTTTACAGATATAGAGAATTTAAACCAAATATAAAAGGAACCACTAGGACCACTCCAACTACCATACATAGATAAATGCTCTTTTAAAGCTTCTATAAATATATGTTTACGCGTTTCTAATTCTACTTTTAGTTTGTCTATATGCTTTTCATGGTAAGTATTTAGCCATTTTGTGGCAATGTGCTGTGGTATAGAACTAGCACCATAGTCATTTTGCATTTTTAAATCAGATAAGTGACGGATGACATTTTTATCCGCTACTATCCATCCAATACGCAAACCAGGACTCACTGTTTTAGATAGACTACCTAAATATAAAACATTGTCACTGTTTTTCAAAGACTTCATAGGAACTTGTTTTTCCGTATTAAACCATAAGTCAGAATATATACTGTCCTCAACAATAGGTATTCCGTTTTTTTGACATTGATTTATAATTTTTTGTTTTTCTTTTTTAGTATAAGTATTTTGAGTAGAGTTATGTAGAGTCGGTATACAATAGAATATACTGTTTTTATAGTCGCTACTTATTTTAAATATATTATTAATATTTTTCTTTATATTGTTAATTGATAAAGGTATCATTTGAAATCTGATATTATGCCAAGTACGTATGGAATTGATATAAGAAGGTGCCTCAATAATAATTTTAAATTCAGGAATTAATAACCCATCAGCTATTAGCTTTAATCCTTGAACAGCCCCTGAAGTGATACATATATTATCAACGTCACATATAACGCTCTTTTTTTTTCATATAATTTACTATTGCTAATCTAAGACCTAATTTTCCTTTTGGTTCCTCATAGTTTGCCTGTATAAACTTATCAATACTGTTTGATATTATTCTTTGAACAAATGGTTGGGAATTAATTTTGGAGATAGCTCGCCAGTACCTAGACGTATAATATTAGGTTTAAATTCTAATTCATTGATTCTTTGAATATAATATTGGTTGTTTTTAGATATGCTATTTACTATATAGTTTTGCCAATGAATATTACTTGTTATATAAGCATTCTATGTATATTGAGATACATACCCCCTTTTTTCGATAGACTCTAAAATGGCATAACTTTTCAAAATATCTATGGCTTGTATAACTGTAGATCTATTTACGTGTTCGGAAATTGTTCTTTGAGAAGGTAATTTATCTCCATATGATAAAATTCCCTTATTAATTTTATTAATAATATCATCTATAATCATTTTATATTGAAATTTATTCATATTTATTCTCTTTTGATCTGGTTGGAATTTTATTTTTAATCTGGTTGTTTTTAAAAATTCAGATTATTATATCATACAAATTAAAGGAGGGGGTTAAGATCGCACGAAAATTAGAAAAAGCAGTTTTTGCTAAGGAAATCAAAAAAGAATTAAAACCTTTGATGAAAAAAGATAATTATCATAATGTTTTGGCTTTATTTTTTGATTGGTTGGTTATTTTTGGAAGTGCTTATTTCAGTATCTATACAGAAAATATAATAGTTTATTTACTTAGTATTATTTTAATTGGAAGTCAAATGTGCGCTTTTGACAATTTAATGCACAAGCATGTCATCGATCATTATTTACGAATAAGTTTTATAATAAATGGGTTGCTTGTATTTTTGTTGCATTCCCCATTTTCACAAGTTTTACTACATACTGCAATTCTCACTTTCAACACCATAGAAATTTATGGGATGAGGAAAATGATCCTGATATAAAAAGATATCGTATTGTTAAACTAGATAAACCACAGGAAAATACCAAGAAATTTATAACAGATCACATTATAAAAGTATTATTACTGTTTCATGTGCCTAAATATATACTAGGTACCGTATCAGCTAATCTTTATAGTAAGGATATACCTAAATCAGAACTTTGGACTAGAAATATTTGATGGCTCGTTTTGATATCAACATCTATAGTATTTAATTTTTGGTTATACCTTATTATTTTTTGGTTTGTACCACTTCTTACAACTTTCCAATTTATTCGTTACTGGGCAGAAATGGCAGAGCATTCTGGATTAAATAATGATACTGAACTAACAGCAAGTAGAAATACATTCGGTATGCCTTGGACGTTATTTTTATTTCATCCAAATCATGATAATTATCACTTGGTTCAACATTTATTTTCAGCTATTCCTCACTATAATTTAAAAAAGGCACACACCATTTTGATGCAAGATAAAAAATATAGAGAAGCCCATCATTGTACAGGATTTTTTAAGACGACGCTACCAGGTTTTTATAGTGTAGTAAAAGATATTTGTACACCAAATAGTAATATGAAAGAGGGTTAATGTTATGACACAACCGATTGTACATGGTATTTTATTGGCACTAGGGTTAATTTTACCATTAGGAGCACAAAATGTTTTTGTATTTAATCAAGACGCTAATCAAAATAAATTTATAAAATCATTGCCAGTCATAATAACGGCTGGAGTATGTGATACATTTTTAATAATAATCGCAGTTTTAGGTGTTTCATTGATTTTAATGTCTTTACCTATTTTGCAATTGGTTATATATATTATAGGACTTATGTTTTTATTATATATGGTATGGTCTTTATGAAATGAAAAACCTAACAATTTATAAAATCATGAATCTATGAGTACTAAAAAGCAAATTGGTTTTGCTTTATCTGTATCACTATTAAATCCCCATGCGATTATGGATACAGTCGGTGTTATCGGAACAAGTGCTTCAGTTTATTCAGGTATAGAAAAATTACTGTTTAGTCTTTCTACTATTATGGTTTTATGGTTCTGGTTTATTTTATTAGCTATACTAGGGAAAACGTTGGAGTCTATAGATAAGACTGGTAAATATATAATAATATTAAATAAAATATCTAGTATTATTGTTATTATAGTTAGTTTGATTATTGTGAAAAATATCTTACATTTAATTTTTTGATGAAATTTAGTATTGGTCAGCGAACTAAAATAGTCTACATATGAAGATGCTCTTTAGTTTTATCTGATACAAATGGTTTTTTAGCACATAGAAAATAGAATTGTGCGTATCACATTCATCTGTTTGTAAGCCTTTTAAATATGGAATAGGCTCACTTGTTGGATATTTAGATGATAAAAGTCGTTTAATGATTCTTGATAGACATGCAAATTTAAAATATAGATATGGAAATATAAAGTGATTGAACATTATATTCGTAATTAATTACAAGAGAATGTCGATGTAGATTAGATTTCAATGGAAGAGTATTTATAATTATTTACAGGAAAAACAAGAAAATTAGTGATCTTTTATTAGTGCTAGAAAATTAGTGTAGTTGGCTGACTATCAGTGTCCTAATAGAGGTTGGCCAATAGAAAAGAATTATAGCCGCAAAACAAACCACCCGTTCGTACGGGTGGTTTTGATTTTACGAGATGAAAAGATATTATTGTTGGACATACGAGAGTATTATCTATCGATCAAAATTTAGAAAGACAACAAGAAAATTTGAGATTTGGGAATCCTATAAATAAAGCGAGTAATGGGGCGGGATTAAGAATTCAGAATGAGTTCTATTCCGCCTCTTTTCTTCTACGAATATAGGTAATTCAATTTCTACAAAAAAAGTAATATATCTTTTCAAATTGTGTTTGATGTAATAAAATATGAAAAATTACACAAAAACAATATATTAAATTCACTTAAATCCAACTATCAAAAACAATAAAAAATGAGAATATCAAAAACTTAACATAAATTTAACTTAATTAGTTAAATAAATTAAAGAGTTTTATGTTATTTTGAACGAAGCAGTTATTTTTTCATTCTTTATAAGGGAAAAATCTTATAGAGGTGATTTTTTTGAAAAATAATAATGGAATTAAAAGATTCAGTATTAGAAAGTATGCAGTGGGAGCAGTATCAATTATTACAGGTGTAACAATTTTCATTGGAGGACAACAAGCTCAAGCAGCTGAAACGTCAGTTTACAATGCGGATGCACATTCAGAAGTACAACAAACAACACAACAAGTTAAAGTTGATAAACCAGAAGAAGCGCTTAACACTCTAAAGCAAGATGCTAAAGGTTCGACTGATAGTCAACAAGCACAATCAATTGATGAATCAAAAGCAAATCGCAACAATCAACATTCTACAGTCGAAAGTGCTGAACTACAAAAAGCGGAGACAACAAATCAGCCAAAATTAGAAGAGGCTAATACTGTAAAACAAGACGCTCAACCGTCTAAAAATGAAAATCAACAAAACTTAGCTTCTCAGTCAAACAAAAACAATGAACAAGATGAAAAAGTTGAAAGGCAAACTCAAACATCTCCAAATCACAATCAACAAATAGATTTAAAAGATAAGGACACTGATAAAGGTGAACAATCATTAGTAGACTTACAAAAACCATCTAATGATCGTACATATCAAACACAATCTAAATCTCAACCTAAAAAAGACACAACAAATAATCAAACTCAATCAACTCATGCTAAAAATGAAAAAAATGTTGATACTAAAGAGTTAAATAAAGATAAAGCTACAACATCACAAACTAATGATTCTAGTAATAATCAATTAACGACACCAAAATCACACAAAGAATCTGCAAAAGAACAAACTGATAGAAGTACAACAACAGTAACTCAAACACAACCTCAAACTTCGAATAAAGCTCATAAAAGTACGAATCAAGCACAATATAAAAATCAATATCCAGTAGTTTTTGTTCATGGTTTCTTAGGTTTAGCGGGTGACAACCAATTTAGTTTAGCTCCTAAATATTGGGGTGGTACTAAATACAATATTGAAAGAAATTTAACTGATGAAGGATACAATGTGTATGAGGCAAATGTAGGTGCTTTCAGTAGTAACTACGATCGCGCTGTAGAACTTTACCACTACATTAAAGGTGGACGTGTGGACTATGGTGCAGCACATGCAGCTAAATATGGTCACAATCGTTATGGTAGAACTTATAAAGGCATCATGCCTGATTGGGAACCTGGTAAAAAGATTCACTTTGTAGGTCACAGTATGGGTGGTCAAACTATTCGTCAAATGGAAGAATTTTTAAGAAATGGTAACCAAGAAGAAATAGAATATCAACGTCAACACGGTGGTACAATTTCTGACTTATTCACAGGTGGTAAAGACAATATGGTTGCTTCAATTACAACACTAGGTACGCCTCATAATGGTACACCTGCTGCTGATAAAATTGGAACTCGTAAAATTGTTAAAGATGTGATGAATCGAATTGGTAGATTAAGTGGTGGTAAAGATGTTGATGTAGATTTAGGCTTCTCTCAATGGGGCTTCAAACAACAACCTAATGAAAGTTATCTTGATTATGCACAACGTGTCTCGAAAAGTAAAATTTGGAACACTGAAGATCAAGCTGTTAACGATTTAACAACTCAAGGTGCTGAAAAGATTAATCAACAAACAAGTCTAAATCCTAATATTGTATACACTACTTACACTGGTGCTGCGACTCATACAGGACTAATTGGTAACGAATTACCTAATTCTAGTGAAATTCTTATGTTAAATTTACCTAGTCGTCTTATCGGTACAGATGAACATAAAGAGATTAGACCTAATGACGGTGTTGTTCCAGTTGTATCATCACAACATCCTTCTAACCAGGCCTTTGAAAATGTTGATGCTACATTGCCAGCAACTGATAAAGGTATTTGGCAAGTTAGACCAGTTCAATATGATTGGGATCACTTAGATTTAGTTGGTATGGATACATTTGATTTAACACATACAGGTAGAGAACTAGGTCAATTCTATATGGGTATTATGGATAATATCATGAGAATTGAAGAAGCAGACGGTATTACAAATAAATAAGTGTATTTATAGCAAATTAATGCCCTCAGAGAGAGCGGTCACACTGACTTCTATCTTATGAGGGCTATTTCAATGACAAATTATCTGTTTTCTTAGCATCTTTTTAAAAAGTATGCGCCACCAAGTAAATCTACAGGGACACCTATAAGTGGTGTAACAATGTTACTTAAGATAAAAATAATTATTACTAAAGCTAAAATGTTGAACCAATTCATTGTTAAATTTTTTAAGTCTTCGTAAGGTTGTTTCATCAAATTTTTAAATGTCATAGTACAAAATCCTTCCTTTTTTAAAATAATTAATTATAAATTAAATCTTTAAATAGAACGTTTAATCACTTGATTTGAGTGAATAAAGGCAATCATCGCAAAGACGAAGTAAACGATGGCGTAGGCAATCATTACTATAAATATTGGTGTCATTGTCACGTTTCCTAATAATTTCATAAATGCAAGTGCTGCAAATAGGGCATGTAATAATGCTACTAGAAGCGGTAATCCAAAATTGAATAATATTTTTATTAATAACCCTTTAGACATATCTGAAGTCGTAAATCCAATTCGACGTAATATTTTAAAGGTATCTATTTCATCTTCAGTCTCATCCATTTGTTTAATGTAAATAATACAGCCAGCTGCTATTAAGAATGCTAGTCCTAAGAATGACGTTACAAAGATAAGGATGCCATTGCTTTGGTCTATGAACTTTTTATATTCGTCTTTTGAAACAATATCTGGATTTATTTTTTGTGTAATGTGTTCAGCTTTTGTCATGTCTTTGTGATTTTTTAAATCATAACCATATGTCTTATTAACGATTTTATTTGTTTTTACAGATTGATATACGTCTGGACTGACTTCAATAATAGGTGCAGCAAATGACAATTGTGATGGATAAACTTTTGTATCATCTTTGTCTGTGACTGTAACGGTTTCTTTAGACTTTCCTTTGACGGTAATCTTATTATTTAAATGAATGTCCATGACGCCTGCCATTGATTTTGTATTCGTAATTTTAGCATCATGACCTTTTAAATTTTTATTGAGCATTAATGAAGTAACACTAGATAATCCAACGGAATCATTTTTCGTGGTTATCACTTGATCTTTAATGGTTTTAGGATTAATAACTTCAAAAGTTGATTTCTGGTATTTAATCTTTGCTTTATCTAATTGTTGTTGAAATTGCTTTGCAGGCTTATCTTTTGAGATATTAAAATCTTGTGGAGAGGTAGAGACCAAGCTATAGTCTGCATTTGCTTGGGTGATTGCTGCGAAACAAAGAATGCTTACAGTAAAAGCTGAAATTACAGCAATAACTGTTAGTGATATCGCACTTTTCTTCATTCTGTACATTATCGATGAGGTACAAACGACATCTGTAATATTTATCCGACCTTGTTTTAAACGTTTCATCGTTTTAAAAATCAGTGATACGGAGCTTCTAAAGAACAAGTAGGCACCTACGATTGTTAAGAATAAAATAATAAATGGTGAAATCATCGCAGTTGTTAATCCACTAAATACTCCAAACATTTCTGTAGACATATAATAACCGAAGACAATCATGCAAATTCCTAAAATACCCCCCACAACCTCAAAAGTGGTGAGACGTGTTTGAGTTGAATCAGTCTTATGGCTGTCTTTCATCATTTCTAAGATAGTACGTCTTTTTAAGAAGATAAAATTTTGAATCATTAGAAGTATGAATGCAATGACTAACATAACAATGGTAATCATTAATGTTTGAGGCTCAAAACCGATTGAGATATGTGCTGTTAGTTTCATCATTTTAGAAGCAATGATGAGTAAGAGTTGTGAACCAAATATACCTATCAGTACGCCTAAAATACCAGTTACAATAAAAATCACTAATTGTTCAATACCAAGCATTCGAAGTATGTTTTTTCTAGTCAAACCAATTAGCTGATAAAGCGCAAACTCTTTTGTTCGTCGTTTCACAAACAAATGATTAGCGTACATTAAAAATATGATAATAATTATAAATAAAATTGTTGAACCGATTGTGGCTCCATTTTTAATAATTTTCATAGATTCTGAGTTGTTTATACTATGTGAATACTTTAAAGTTGAAAAACTAAAGTAAAGTACAATACTTATAAGTAATGAAAATAGAAACATGCCATAGTGTTTAATGTTTTGTCTTAATTTTTTAAGGATAATTTGATTAAATGTCATGGCTGACACCACCTAATGCGGTTTGAAGTTTGATGATTTCTTGATAGAAATCTTGTTTTGAATCCTCTCCTTGATGAATTTCAGAATGAATACCTCCATCTTTTAACATGATGACTCTTTGGGCAAAGCTTGCAGCGGAAGGATCATGTGTCACCATAATAATTGTAGAATTAAATTGATTATTCATGTCTTCAAGACGATTGAGTAAGTCTTGCGCACTTTTAGAATCTAAAGCTCCAGTTGGTTCATCAGCAAAAATGATTGTCGGTTGATGAACGAAAGCACGTGCTGCAGCCGTACGTTGTTGTTGACCACCTGAAATTTCGCTAGGATATTTATTTCCTAGGTTATAAATACCAAGAGCTTCAGCAACTTCTTTATAGTTTTGTTCCGTCTCATATTTATGAAAATTTTGGACTGAAAGAGGAAGCATAATATTTTCTTTAACGGTTAATGTAAGCAAGACACTGTAATCTTGGAAGATAAAACCAAGACGCTTTTTACGAAATTTTGCGAGTTCTTTATTGCTTAATTGAGTTATTTCTTTACCTTCGACTTCAACAGATCCACTGGATATATCATCAATTGAACTTAGTACATTAAGTAAAGTAGTTTTACCCGAACCAGAAGGACCCATGATAGCAATAAATTCTCCCTTATCTACAGAGAAACTTACATCTTTTAAAGCTTGATATTTTTGTTTGTCTCCATAAACTTTTGATAATTGATTTACTTTTAAAATAGTCATCCTCTCACTCCTTGATTTGTTTATATTTCAATTGTAGAATGAGTCAACTGTAGGTGCCTTTATCTAAACTTACAATTAAGAGGTTCAAACTTACATGATTGAAAGATTTTTAAAATCAAGATATTAAAATGACTTATATTATAGTAAATAATTACTTTTTACGTTTGAATTGCATAATTATTTTATGCATTATAGTTGTAGATTTTCTTTTCAATAATTCTGTTTTATCTAAACATTAATATGAATTTAAAAATCATTTGTTATAATTTAGTGTAAGTTCCGGAAAACAAAAGGAACCATAGAAAGTCAGAAAACTGATAAATATGAGTATGAATACTATGAAGTTTTAAACAATGGTAATTCAGATTCTCCGAATGTAGAAATTAAGTACAAAGATAAGAAAGGTCATTCGCATTTAGAAAAAACAACTTTGGAACATGTATATGAACATATTTTAGATGATGGAAATAAAAAGCCTTATATTGTTAAAGATGGTAAAAAGATTCATGTGTACCGTCCACCTTATATGATATATGGCGACGATGATATAGAGGGTAAAGCAGTCTCGAAAGATGAAGTATCTAAATAAAAAGAGGTGAGAAGATGAAACAAATTGTATTTAAATTAAGTTGCTTCATGATGATTATCAGCGTAGCCTCTTTAAGCACATTATCGTCAGAATTGAATGCAGCAACATCTGGAGGTTCAAGTAGTAGCGCATCATCTTCAGCCAGAGGTTCAACATCTTCAAGTTCTTCAATGAGCCGTTCAAGTGCTGTTAATGCGTCGCGCAATGCTCAACAATCGAGTCAACGTGCAGCACAACAAGCAGCTAAATCAAGCAGTATGTCATCGAATAAGGTTGCATCAAAGTATCATCAATCGACACGCAATCAACAGTTTAAATCGAGATCAATGATGCCTTCAAAAAGACCTTATAGCTCAGGAACGTCTTATTCATCTCAGTTTGTAACCACTTCTTACTACAATAATTGGTTGTACTTTTATCTTTTCGCATCAATGTCACAAAGCCAACATGAAAAGAAAAATAACATCGATTATCAAATGAATATGTTAAAGCAACAGATGAAACCTCATGAAAAGTTATATACTATTACGGTTCAAACTAAGCATGGGAAACGGGTCGTTGTAGTATCTAAAAAACAATACGACCAGATTAAAACGGGTCAGCACATCAAAATAAAAAATGGAATTGTGTAATAATCAAGATAATCGAAGGATCAAAAATATCTATGATGACTATTTTGAAATTTGCATAATAGAAAAATAAAAACATTTAGCAAGGGAGCTTCAATCATGAAAAAAGAAATATTAGAATGGATTATTGCTATTGCAGTTGCGCTTATCATCGTAGGTTTAGTTCAAAAATTCTTATTTGCATCTTATACCGTTAAAGGGGAGTCTATGCATCCTACTTTTGAAGATAAAAATAGAGTCATAGTGAATCGTATATCAAAAACGCTTAATCACATTGAAAGTGGTGATGTAGTAATCTTTCATGCCACTAAAAGTGAAGATTATATTAAACGTTTGATTGGTAAGCCAGGAGATACAGTTCAATATAAAAAAGACCAACTTTATTTAAATAGTAAAAAGGTATCAGAACCATATTTAGATTACAATAAGAAGCACAAAGTAGGTAAATATTTGACTGAGAACTTCACTTCTAAAAAGTTAAAAGGTTCAAATGATAATATAAAAATTCCTAAAAATAAATATTTAGTATTAGGTGATAATCGAGAAAATAGTGTGGATAGTCGTTATGAAGAAGTGGGTCTCGTTGATAAAGATCAAATCGTAGGTAAGGTTACATTTAGATACTGGCCGTTTAATCAGTGGAAAGGTGGATTTAATTCGGGTACTTTTCCTAACTAAAAAGAAACCTCTTAGTTGTGTAGTCGTTCAAAAGAACTCTTACACACTAAGAGGTTTTTTAATAATTTATAACTAGCTAATTACTCGTCTTCTACGTTTTTACCAACAGCTTCCCATTTGATTGAAGTGGTAATGATTAATCCGACTAAAGGTACGATAGCTAAGATTAACATTGTATTTGTTAAACCTACCACAGCTAAAATAACAGGGAAAACGAAAGTACCTATGATGCTCCCTGTTCGACTTACAGCTTCAACGAATCCAGTAGCTTGTGAACGTAGGTCTGTTGGAAATGATAATGCGCCTATTGTTTTACCCTGCGTTCCTGGACCTCCTGAATGTCCGAATAAGAATAGTCCTATGAGAAATGTATTAATAATCATCGGTAAATTATGATAGAACAATCCAGTTAATACCATTGAAATTAATACAAGTGAGAAACCAATCATCGTTAGTTTTCGTGTTCCGACTTTATATGTCAATTGTGAGCTGATATAAGCCCCTATAATACCTGCGATATTGACAATTGCAGTACCTAATAATACTCCCATTTTATCTTTACTTATTATGTAAGTTGCAATTATTGGTATATATAAGCCAACGCCATAGTATTGCATACCTTGTAAAGTTGCAACTGCTGTCGCTAGAACAATTCTTTTCAAATAGCCAGGTTTGAATAATTGTGTCCACGATGGTTTAGGCCTGTCATTTTCTGTAAATGGATGATCAGTATCTTCTAATTCTAAATCAACGTGGTAGTTATTTCTTACAAATTCAGTAGCTTCTTCTAGACAATGATGATTAATCATCCAAGTCGGACTTTCATGTAAATATTTAATACGTAATATGTATAACACTAATGCAATTAATGAACCAAAGCCTACCGCAAAGCGCCATAAATGTTGACCAGTATCCATCATAAAGAATGCAATAACGACTAGTGCCGAAATGACAATGGCAACGTACCATACGACCTGCCAATAGTTAACGTTCCGACCTTTTTGCCATTTATTACTTATTTCTGCAATAAAAGTAAATGCAACTGGACTATCCATACCGATAGCAAATCCCATAATTAAACGACATATAAGTAAAACAACTAAATTTGGGGCAAGTGCTGCGCCAAGAGACGTCAGAGTGAGCAAGAGTAAAGCAATAGATAAAATACGCTTACGACCAAATTTGTGTGCTAGAGTACCACCTAATATCGCACCAAAGAGCGCACCGATAGGAAGAGACGTCATAACAACTGAAAGCATGGCTGGCGATAAATTGAACTGTTTAGTAAGTTGATCTGTCATTGTTCCAAGAATTGTGATATCGTACGCATCTAAGAAAATCGTTCCCAATATCATGAAAAGTAAAATTTTAGATGTGTGTTTCTGATCTGCATTATCAATAATTCTGAATAAATCTTTTTTTGATTTTACAATCTCCATATTATCATTCCCTTAAATTATTTTCTTCTTAAGCGTAATCTAATTGCATTAATTTAAAATGAATCTAAGTTTAAAATTTTATTAACATTAGTAACATAATTATATAAAATATGTGGATAACTATTTGGATAAATATTTAAAAAGCTAATAATAGTAGTTCTTTGAGAAATTTAAGAATTATCCACAAGTCTATATTAACATGTTGATAATTAACAGAATTGTTTGAAAATAACTGGTTAAAAGCTGTAGTTTAGATGCAGTATCTAAGGATTAAGAGAAGCGGATATACCTTACCAGTTTATATGAGTTGATTACCTAGGATTTATAGTTATTACTAAACATATTTTATCTTAATTAAATCTATTAAAGCCGTATATTAAGCTTTAATGATTATTAAACTGGAGGTTACTTCTAAATGGCAATCGTCTTTAGCATTATAACTATTTGAAGAGTTCCTAATAAATTAAAATTATATTTTTAATTTTTAAAACGCTTAGGTAAAAGACTCGACTTAGCTTATTCCTCATTAATCACACCTCACATAAGTATCTAAACTAAATATTCTTTCTCTTTATATAATTTTCATACATCATTTTAACCCAAATTATATAAAAAATATCAATAAACACAAAAACATAAAATTAAAATATTAGTAAAATCTAAAAAAGATATAAGTTTAAAAACGTTCCGAATATAAAACTAATTGACACTAATTAAATACTGCTAATAATAATTTTTATAAAATTTATTATATTGTGCTGCTTGTTAAATTATGGTTATTATATATTCGCATAAAAATGCGAATGCAATTTACAAGTAATTATTCATATAGTTTATTTGTAAATTATTTTATTTAATTTAACTGGAGGTCAAAGGATGAAAAAAAGAAGGCAAGGAACAACGAGTAAGCAGGTGGATTTGTTATCGAACAAATTAAACAAATACTCTATTAGGAAATTCACTGTAGGTACAGCCTCGATATTAGTGGGGGCAACAATGATGTTTGGCGTTGCAAACAATAACGCTAAAGCAGCAGTAGAAAATCAAGCAAAATCGACTACAAAAACAAATGAAAATGATATTAGAAATTCAAATCAGTCAAATGTGGATGATGTAACAACTACAGAAAATCTAACTAGAGCATCAGAATTACCTCAAACTGTAACTAATTAAAATTCAAATTCAGATTCAGATACAGCTACACAAGAACAAATGATAACGGAATCTGCTTCAGAAAAAAATATTTCAACACAAAATTTATCTACGAAGGAAAATACAACTTCTCAAACTACTGGAAAAGAAAGTAATACAAGTCAACTTTCAAATGAACAAGAAAAAGTGACTACAAAAAATACTATTTCAGAAAAAGACGATACGCCAACAACTCAAGAGCGTATGTCAGAACAATCAACGAATTCAACTCATCATCAATCACCATATACAGATGCTTTAAATGTGGATGTATCTGAGCAAAAAGCGACCAATAAAAAAACTGATGATGCATCAACCACGGGTGTTACAAATAGCAAAGTAGAAGTTAAAACTACAGATAGCTCTGCAAATCACTCAGTGGCAGATAAACAAAATTATATGAATCGTACCGTTAATAAATTAGGTGCTGATGCTAGTAATAAAAATGATGTAGGTAATAATATCGATGTAGAAAAATCTTTTCAAGGTACTATCAAAAATGCTGTCTTAACTGAGGCAATAAAAGAAGATTTAAATCATTCTGACTATGGTGCTGATACACCGTTGGCATTAAACTCAACAAGTTCAACAACATCTCGAGTGAGTAAAACTAGTCCACGTATGAAGTTAATGAGTTTAGCAGCTGAATCAGGTTCAGGAACTAACGTGAATGATAAAGTTACAATTACAAATCCTTCAATTTCACTTAAGAAGAGCAATTCTCACCCTAATAATGTTATATGGCCTACAAGTAATGAGCAATTTAACTTAAAAGCAAACTATTCATTAGATGATAGTATAAAAGAAGGAGATACTTTTACTATAAAATATGGAAAGTATATTCGACCAGGTGGTTTAGAATTTCCGGCAACTCATACCCAACTTCGTAGTGATGATGGTTCAATAGTAGCTAATGGTGTTTATGACAAATCTACGAATACTACTACTTACACTTTTACAAATTATGTAGATCAATATTCGAATATTATTGGTAGTTTTAATCTTATTGCTACATCGAAAAGAGAAACAGCTATAAAGGATAATCAAACATATCCTATGGAAGTCGATATTGCTAACACTACTGTAAATCAAGACTTTGTAGTAGATTATGGTAATAAAAAAGACAACACAACTACTGCAGCAGTGGCAAATGTGGATAATGTGAACAACAAGCATAACGAAATTGTATATTTAAATCAAAATAATCAAAATCCACAATATGCTAAATATTTCTCAACGGTTAAAAATGGCAAATTCTTACCAGGTGAAGTAAAAGTTTATGAAGTATTAGATACTAATGCGATGGTAGATAGCTTTAATCCTGATTTAAATAGCTCTGCTGTAAAAGATGTGACAAGCCAATTTACACCTAAATATAATGCTGATGGTACTAGAGTAGACATTAATTTTGCTGGTAATATGGCAAAGGGTAAGAAATATATTGTATCTCAAGCAGTTAGACCGACTAGTACAGGAAATGTTTATACTGAATATTGGTTAACGCGTGATGGTACTGAAAATACAAATAGTTTTTATCGTGCAACAAAATCAACATCAGTAAGTTACTTGAATGGTTCATCATCTGCTTCGGGAGATACACCTACATATAGTCTTGGAGATTATGTATGGTTAGATAAAAATGGAATTCAAGATAATGATGAAAAGGGTATCTCAGGTGTAAAAGTAACATTAAAAGATGGTAATGGAAATATCATTGGTGAAACAACTACTGATGAAAATGGTAAATATCAATTTGATAATTTAGATAGTGGAGACTACATTGTTCATTTCGAAACACCAGAAGGTTTAACTCAGACAACAACTAACTCAAGTGACGATGAGAAGGACACTGATGGTGAAGATGTTAATGTAACAATAACTGATCATAACGATTTCAGTATTGATAATGGATACTATGATGCGGATTCCGACAGTGGCTCTGACTCAGGCAATGACTCCGATTCAAATGAGAAATTACTTGATACTGGCGATAATGGATACAATAGCACATTAATTGGTTCATTGTTTGCAGTTATAGGGGCGTTATTATTAGGTAAACGTCGTAGAAAAGGTAATAAAGAAAAATAGTTTTACTATCTAACTCAATTGCAGTTTATCCAGGTCTTTATGACCTGGTTTTTAAATTTTATAAATAGTAAAAAATAATTATTGCTTTTGTTTTGAGAATTTTGATTATGTTAGCTTACAAATTAATGTGTGATTAAAAGGTAGTAATAATTACGGAAATCTGGAAAGAAGGAGAGATAAGAGAATATATATTAAAAATTGGTAAAGTAAGAAAAATGATAAAAGCTACCAAGCAGGGTATTTAATAATAATAAGGTTTATTAATATTCGTAAATATTCTTAATTATTGTATTTCATGATATTAGTAGGTGTGAAATATATACATAAATGTATCATTAATTTACAGAAAATTTAGTGAAAACAGGTGTGTGGAGGAGTTCAATATGTTAGGTTTACACAAATTAATGAACGATTAAAGTTAAAAATTTTAGAAGAACATGAAACAGATTAATTGTTTAAGTTAGTGGATGACAATCGTGACTATTTAAGTAAATTCTTGCCATTTGAATCATACACAACTGGGGTTGCTCACAGTAAGAAGTTTATTCAGGTGGCGTTATAACAATTTATTCGTGGTGATGGATTCCACTGTGGTATATGGTACGATCGTGAATTGATAGGAGTCATAGGTTTACATTATATAGATTTAACTAATAAAAAGACTTCAATTGGTTATTATCTAGCAGAGAACTTTCAAGGAAAGGGAATTATGACCCAATGTACTGACGCCCTCATTTATTATATTTATGAAGAGTTAGATATTAATAGAATTGAAATCAGAATGTCTACAAATAATGTTAGAAGTCGCACTATACTTGAACGCCTTGGATTCACTCAAGAAGGTATTCTTAGAAGTAATGAACGTATACAAGGTCAATTTTCTGACAGCTATGTATATAGTTTTGTTAAGAGCAGAGTACTATAAATAAATCAATTTTTTATCACTTTTTAGACTATTAATTTGATATATCCAATTTCACACATATGTTTCTAAGAATGCAGCTATTATACATAATGGTAATGCTAAAAAAATATATATTTTCAAAAAATTAGTAAACGTTGATTTAAATGATATATTTGATTTTTTATTTGTTCTAAAAATATTTGAAACTTTTCGAGTAATGGCGGGATTTAATTTATATAAAGCACTTGCTAAAAGACAATAAGCAAATATTTCAATAAATGGATGTGGCATTGAAGCAATGATAATAGGGATTCCTTTATCTAAATTAATACGTAAAATAAAGCCGAATAAAATACCTCGAGGTACAGAAGTAGGAATTAGAATTAAACAATATAAAAAAGGGATAAAAATTATGGATAAAAAAGCATTTGTGATGGTATTTTAAAGTCGTTATGCTGAACATATTGAAAAATTTTACTAAGACCATGTGCTTCTGAAATACTTTTAGGAATCTTATTTGAGATATGATTTAAATCGGTAAAAGTTGGTACAAAGATTGTTGCTAGGATAGTAGAAGTAATTAAGATAATTAGAGTGAAAATAAAAAACTTTAAAGCTCTCTTTAGATAGTTAGAATCATCAATTTTAAATAATAATAAAACTCCTTAATTGTGACTTAAAACATAAAGTAGTATTAAAACAATGCTACTCAATTTTTTCTCTTTGTCCTTTATCATCTCAGAAGGTACCGCGAAAATAAATGTCAAAATAAATAGTATTAGTGCTAGGTGAGGAATATTTTCTAGGAAATACCATCTTAAGTGCCAATCGAACATATCATTTGCGTAATGTATAAAGTACTTTGTAAATAATAAAGCTACGCACACGCTTGCTAAGGCATCTAATGTTTTTGTTAATAAGCTCATATAAACATCCCTTTTATTTATTATTATATTAATAAATATTAAACGTTGTTTGCAAATCTCTTTAAACAATTTTTAAAATTTAAATTAAATTTCTTAAGTAGTTGAAGTTAAAAAAATCCTCAATTTCCAATAGTCGAAAATTGAGGATTAATCTATATTAAAGTTTTTGTTTATTAAAAATCTTTATAGATAAAATAAAAGAGCTCATCAATGATATCAATCCAAATATGCCATAAATCATGTAACTTTGTGTGTTGCTAAGCATAGAAGCAAAAGAGTCACTATAATTATTAGTAAATATCATTGATGAGATATAAAACACGAAATAGATGATAATGACAGCAAAGGTTGTAGACATTACAATGACATTTGAGTTGTCAGAGCCAAATTTAAATGTGAGAGGGAACATTATTGAATATGTTCCAGCACTACCAATGCCCACACATAGCGATATAAATACCATGCTTAAACTTTGTGTGATAATGCCAACGCTTGGGACACCAACTACAATACCAATAATCAAACACATTATAAATATCATATAATAACTTTTAACGTAGTCAGCTCTTTTTACAGGTAGTGTGGATATATAATTCATACATCTTGAATCTTTTTCACGGTTAAAGTTATCTGTAATAGGACCAATTAAGAAGATAATAGCAAGAAAGCTATTCATCGTCGGATTTAAAAAGGAAAACACAATCGCAGCAATAATCCCTACAATTAAGTATATGAAAAATGACCTTTTTGCTGAATAAAATATACTAAGTATAAGTCCCTTCATTAGTAATCATCTCGCATGATTATTTTTGTAGCATCATCTAAACTGCGAATAGGTTTCGCCTCTAAAATGTCCTGATAATTACTTACTAAACTTATTTGTCTGTTTTTACGTTTGCGTGATGCAATAAGAAGTTCATTTGGAATATTAAATGCTTCTAGAGGTTGATCCACAATACCATAGTTGTTAAGTAATACATCTTTGTCTTCTTGTAAAATAATTTTTCCATCACGCATAAACAACAATTGAGTCGCAAGTTGTTCGATATCGTCAGATATATGTGAAGATATTAATATCGCACGGTCTTCACCGACGTAATCTTCAAGAATTTCCATGACTTGTTCACGCCCTGACGCATCCATGCCTGCTGTTGCTTCATCAAGAATGAGTAATTTCGAATCATGACTTAAAGCAATAGATAAAGCAGCTTTCATACGCATCTCTCTAGAGAAGGTCTTAATTTCATTTATTGATGGCAATTCAAATTCTTTAATTAATGAAAATAATGTTTGGCTATTCCAAGTTTCATAGATATGAGTAAATACTTTATCGATAGATTGAAGTGTCAATTTATTTGGGATGCGTAAATCGTCAAATACAACGCCGATGTGTTCTTTTATACTTGAAGTCACTATTAGTTACTTCTTCATCGAAAAATGTCATCGAACCAGAGTCTTTAAGTCTGTTTCCTACGAGTGTATTAATTAAAGTAGACTTACCGGAACCGTTCTTCCCTATTAAACCTACTACTTCCCCAGGTTTGATAGAGAAAGAAATGTCAGAAAGTCGAAATTCTGAGTTGTGATACGATGTGTTCAGATTATTAATTTCTAATATGTTCTCCATTGTTATCCCCTCTTTTCTTCAAAAATCATAGTTTGCTATTCATCTGATTTATAATATTTATTCACCTTTAATAAATAACCGATTATAGGTAAATAAGATGATTAAAATAATTAATGTTACAGTTTGATTCACGTCTGATAATATTGAGAATGCACCAATAAGTATAATATTTATTAATAATAGGGCTGTATTGTTTTGGTTCACTTTATACATTGAAACAAGTGTGATGCGACGTTCGCCTTCATCCATTGTTTTAAATATTTTTTCTGTATAGTGTTTCTCTCCTATCTTAGGATATCTAGAATCGAATTTTCTATGAAATAAAACGATCATTATAGAAGATACAATAGCTATAACGAAAGGTAAGAATATCAAACCAATATACTTTTCTGATGCGTTTTCCTTTACTGGTATTAAACTGATTAATAATTGAGTGATATAGATATATCGTACTTTCATTACTTTTAAATTAGATTTACTTTTATAAGTCCTCCTCCTCTATGATAAAAACGTCTTCTACTGCCTCATTAAAAATTCTAGCGATTTTGACAGCGGTTAAAATCGAAGGAGTAAAATCATTTCGTTCAATTAAGGATACCGTTTGTCGTGAAATCTTTGCCTTTTGAGCAAGTTGTGTTTGGTTGTAACCATCGCGTGAGCGTAATTCTTTAAGTCGATTTCGCAAGTTTTATCAGCCCCTTACATCTATAACATATACGACTTTTATCATTTTGACAATTATATTAGTCAAAATGACGTATATTATTGTCTTTAGAAAAATTATTACAAATTTTAGCAAATTTGAAACCTATCTAATTTGAGTGAGTTATAAAAAGAAGTTACTTTTAATATATAAACTAGACTAAATCTATTAAAATTTTGCTTAAATTTAAACAAATGTATTTTGCAAACGAACTAATTTTGGTAATATATAGCTATTGTTGTGAAATTCAGGAGGTATAGGTATTGAGTTTTTATCACTTTATGGAAAAATATGAGGGTGAAAAAAGTCATTTCGGTGATTTGTTTGAGGGTATGAAGGATATTAATTTTCCTGAAAATATAACATCTCCAAGAGATATTATGGAAAAATTTCAACATTGGCTACAAGAACCAAGTTTACACGATACCATTCAAGATGCGATTAAACAGTATCAAGATCAGTAAATGACTTTATTAAAAAATAGCATTAATAGTCATATTATCGCTCAGGGTTTTAAAATATGAATAATTAAATACATATGCGCAGATATCATTAACTTTCAGGGAAGAATTGCAAATGATACATTTATACATTATTTGAGAAAAGCAGAATTTATAATTTGGTACAATTGTCCAAGATTAAAATAAGCAATGTCAACAAATAAAAAGGAAAGTAAGTATTCATCGCAAGATTCACATAAATCATTTAAAAAGGTTATCTTCGTAGATGTAAAAGTAAAGTATATGAGGAAATTATATTAAGAAATTAAGTAATAAGTCTATCGGGCAGTCAAACCTAATGCTTGATTATTTATACTTATGGCTTTCTTTTATAGTTTCCTATTTCTTATTTTACAATTTAAATGTGTGATAAGTATATTTGTCAGATTATTATAATGAAGATGATGTAAGCCAATATTCTTAAGTTTCTCTTTAGAAAAATATACGTATGATGAGAATGGAAAAATTTTAGAGGATTTTGTACTATAGTTTGTAATGAGTAAGATAATGTAGCAGAACTTAATACTCATATATTAATAATGAAGGTTAGAGAGAGATTCTTAGATATTGAATAAATACTGTTTTAGATAATTTTATAGATTAAGATAATTTGGTTCTACCCTCATTTTCAAAAAATTTCAAAATAAGGAGATGAAAAGGCATGTCACGAGTAGTATTAGCTGAAGCATATCGCACACCTATTGGCGATTTTGGCGGTGTCTTTAAAGATATACCTGCATATGAATTAGGATCGACTGTAATTCGCCAAATTTTAAAAAATAGTCAAATTGATTCTAATGAAGTCAATGAAGTTATTTTAGGTAATGTTTTACAAGCAGGACAAGGACAAAATCCTGCTCGAATCGCTTCTATTAAAGGTGGATTATCTGAAACTACGCCTTCATTTACTGTCAATAAAGTATGTGGATCCGGATTAAAAGCAATTCAACTTGCTTACCAATCAATTAAAGCAGGTGATAATGATATAGTGATTGCTGGGGGCATGGAGAGTATGTCTCAGTCGCCGATGTTACTTAAAAATAGTCGTTTCGGTTTTAAAATGGGAAATCAGACATTAGAAGATAGCATGGTAGCAGATGGACTTACTGATCAATTTAATGATTATCACATGGGTATCACTGCCGAAAATTTAGCGGAAAAATATGATATAAGCCGTGAAGAACAAGATCAATTTGCAGCACATTCTCAATATAAAGCAGAACAAGCACAACTTGCTGGTGCGTTTGATGCAGAAATAGTACCTGTTGAAGTACCACAAAGAAAAGGAGATCCTTTAATCGTATCGCGTGATGAAGGAATTCGTCCGGGAACGACTGCTGAAAAGTTAAGTCATTTACGTCCAGCATTTAAAAAAGATGGATCAGTAACAGCAGGTAACGCATCAGGTATTAATGATGGTGCTGCTGCAATGTTAGTGATGACAGAAGAGAAAGCGAAAGCGCTTGGGATTAAACCTATTGCGACTTTAGACGGCTTTGGTACGAGTGGTGTAGACCCTTCTATTATGGGCATTGGACCAGTGGAAGCAATTCGTCAGGCCTTGCATCGTATACACAACTCTTTAAATGATATTGATATTTTCGAATTGAATGAGGCTTTTGCAGCACAATCATTGGCTGTAAATCGTGAACTACAATTGCCTCAAGATAAGGTTAATGTTAAAGGTGGAGCGATTGCACTAGGTCATCCAATTGGAGCATCTGGTGCGCGTATTCTTGTAACTTTAATACATCAATTAAGTGAAACTAAGCAAACGGGTGTTGCTTCATTGTGTATTGGTGGTGGCCAAGGCATTGCTACTGTTGTATCTCAATACAAATAGTTAATGTATAAATAGGTTAGGCTGCTGTCTGTCTAATATTCATATTTTGAGCATTAATGATATTAAAAAAGCTATAAATGATGTCTAACTTTTGAGACGTCACTTATAGCTTTTTACATAAATAGGAAAGTTTAATAATTATTGAATTGAAATGTAGCTAAATGGCTCTATCCATTACTACAATTATAGTTTAAATCACAGGCGAGTGATTACTTAGATAATTGGTTACAATTGATTAAGGTTTCATGGCAAATGCACGTACTGGAAATCCTGGCGCATCTTTAGGTTTAGGACTGATAGCATAGATAATTGCACCTCTTGTAGGCAATTGGTCTAAGTTTATGAGTAATTCAACTTGAAATGTATCTTGCCCCAATACATACCTTTCTCCTACAATATCACCATTTTTAGCAGTATCAATAGAAGCATCAGTATCAAAGGTTTCATGGCCGATAGATTTTACACCACGTTCTTCGATAAGAAATTTCAATGCATCTAGACCCCACCCAGGTAAATGCTGATTGCCTTCGGCGTCCTTATTTTTAAATTTTTCTATATCTGGCCAACGTTTTGACCAATCAGTACGTAATACGACAAAAGTACCTGCTTCGATGTGACCGTGTTGTTGTTCCCTATCTTCTAAATGCTGACGTGTAGATGAAGTCAGGATTTTCAGCTACTTCTTTAGAATAATCTACCTTTTGAAAAGGTGTGATAATGTACAGACCATTAAAGTATTCATGCACTGTGTCAATTAATTCTTTAGAAAGTCTTAAACTAAGTTCTTTTGTTTTTTCTTTATCATCTTTAACAGCTTTGAATTGATTTAATACATCTTCTGACATTTTGATGCCTGGCACTTCATTATGTAAAAAAGTGCATTGTTATAACTTGCAATAGGCATAATACCAATGAAGAAAGGTGTGTTTAAATGTTTTGTTTCTTCATAAACTTGTATAATTTTTTCTTTACTGTATACGGGCTGTGTAATGAAATAGCTCATGCCACTAGCGACCTTTTTCTCTAGTCGTTTAACGGCTCCGTCAAGTTTACGTACATTAGGATCAAACGCACCAGCGATGTTGAAGTTTGTGTGTTTCTTCAGCGCATCACCATCTGTGTTAATACCTTGATTAAATCGTAAGGCAAGTTCTGTGAGACCTTTTGAGTTCACATCATAAACGTTGGTTGCTCCAGGCAAATGCCCAACCTTTGAAGGATCACCTGTGATGGCTAATATTTCATTGACTCCTATGAGTGATAATCCTAAAAGATGAGACTGTAAACCGACTAAATTACGATCTCGACAAGTGACATGTACAAGTGGCTCGATGTCATACCGTTGTTTAATTAAACTTGTAGCGGCGATATTACTTACTCTTACAGTAGCTAATGAATTATCTGCTAGTGTTACGGCATCGATACCTGATTCATCTAATTTGCCAACATTATCGAAAATTGTATCAGTATCTAAGTGCTTGGGTGTATCAAGTTCGACTATGACTGTTGGACCGTTCTTTACTTTGGTTGTGAGATTTTGTTTAAGTATACGAGTTTGCTTATGTGTAGCAGTTTTAGTAATGGGAATAACTTTTTTATCTTTAACAGGTTTCACATCCTGTACAGCAGATTTAATGTAGAGAATATGTTCAGGCGTTGTACCGCAACATCCGCTAATCAGTCTCACGCCTTCATTGATTAATTCTTGAGCGATATCTCCGAAATATTGCGCATTGTCACTATATTTTAATTCACTATTTTCAATGTCTAAAAGACTCGCATTTGGATAACAGGACAAATATGCTTGTTTAGGAAGTTCTATATGTGAAAATGAACGTTGCATATGATGTGGACCATGGTGACAGTTGAGTCCAACTATATTAGCGCCACATTCAACAAGAAGCTGTAATGCTTCATTTATTTCAGTACCATCAACTAAGTAATTCGTCTAAGTCATAATATGTTTCAAATAGAAGGGCATTTACACCTTCATCGATGAGTGTGTCGATTTGAAGTTCAGTATGATATTGAATCGTAGAAAACGTAATATCTTCTTGCTTTACACCCCTGAAACCACCTACAGTACCTAAGATAAAGGTATCTTTATGTGCAGCACGTTTGGCAATTTTCACTGCAGCTTTGTGAATTTCTTTTACCTTGTGTTCAAGTCCAAAAGCTTTTAACTTTTCAAAATTAGCTCTATACGTATTGGTTTGAATAACATCAGTGCCAGCATCTATATAAGAGCGGTGAATGCGTTCAACTTTATCTGGATGAGTGAGATTGTAAGCTTCAGGACATGTATCAAGTCCTTCAGAATAAAATATAGTTCCGATAGCGCCGTCAGCTACCAAAATGTTGTTCTGTAATTGGTTTAGAAATTGACTCATTGAAAGCCTCCTTTAAAGCATAGTTAAAATCTGCGATGAGTTCTTCTAGATCCTCAAGACCTACACTTAAACGGAATAATCCGAAAGTTATACCACGTGCATCTCTCACATTTTCTGGGACAGCTGCGTGAGACATTGTGGCAGGATGTGAGAGAATAGTTTCTACACCGCCAAGACTTACTGATACGAGAGGCAAAGTTAGGAAGTCAACGAAAGCTTGAGCTTTGGATTCATATTTTAATCTGAAACCTATGACAAAGCCTCCTGTAGAAGCTTGTCTTATATGCGTTGAGTTATTTCCTGGATAATATACTTCAGAGATTTCTTCACGCTGATTTAAGAATTCTACTAAACGTTCAGCATTACTGATAGATTGTTTAAAGCGTGCAGGTAATGTCTTAAGATGCTTTGCTAGTGCCCAGCTATCATGTGCTGAGAGAGCTGTACCTGTACCGTTTTGTAGTAAGTATAATGTATCGGCTATTTTTTTATCATTGGTAATGGCTACCCCTGCAATCACATCACTATGACCACCTAAAAACTTAATAGCACTGCGAACGACAATATCAGCACCTAATGCTAATGGTGATTGACCAAGAGGTGTCATGAATGTGTTATCGACGGCTAAGAGTAAATGATTTTGCTTTGCAACTCTAGCTACCGCACGAATATCAGTAATTTTAAAAAGTGGATTTGAAGGCGTCTATATATAGATAAGCTTAGTATTATGCTGTATAGCATTTTCAATTTCTTTGATTTGTGTAGCATCGACTGTAGTAAACTGAATATTAAATCGATTCAGTATTTGTTCAGTTAATCGAAAAGTCCCTCCATACACATCATCAGGTAAAATGACATGGTCATCTGATTTCAAAGTAAATAACACAGCTGAGATTGCTGCGATACCAGAGGCATAAGCAAATGCGTATGTGCCTCCTTCTAAACGTGCAAGTTTTTCTTCTAGCAATGTGCGATTTGGATTTCCACTTCTTGCGTAATCATATTCTGTTTCGCCACCAAGCACGTTTTGATGAAATGTGGATGAATCATAAAGTGGTGGATTGGCTGAGTTGTAGTCAATGCCTCTACGTGAATCAAATATAACTTCTGTGTTTTTAGTTAAACTCATGAAATCACTCCTACTTTAGAATTCTCTAATGTTTGAATAATGTCTGTTTCGATATCTCTATAATCTTCAATTCCAACAGATAATCTGATGAGATATTCATCGATGCCACGTTTGTCTTTTTCTGCATCTGGCATATCAACATGAGTTTGTGTATATGGAAATGTGATGAATGTTTCCGTTTCACCTAAGCTCTCTGCAAATATACAAATATCTAAATTTTCTAAAAATTTAGCAACGCTAAAAGTCTTATTTAATCTTAAACTTAGCATTCCAGTACGACCGGTGTATAAAACTTCATCAATGGATTCTGATTGACGACATCGCTGTGCAAGCTTTTGAGCATTGTCTTGAGAGCGTTCTATGCGTAAATGCAACGTTTTTAGACCTCTCTGTAAGAGGTAACTATCCAATGGTGATAGGGTAGCGCCAATCATGTTATGAAATTGTAATAGTTGTTCAGCTAATCTTTCATCTTTGACCGTTACTACATCTGCTAACACATCATTATGGCCGCCTATATACTTTGTCGCTGGAATGAAGAACAATATCTGCACCTTCTTCAAGTGGTGTTGAAAGATAAGGTGTTAGGAAAGTGTTATCTATAATTGTTAGTAAATGATGTTTCTTACTTAGTACGTAATAAGGTTCTATATCAATTTCAATCATTTGCGCATTTGAAATGGGTTCTATAAATAATGCCTTTGTTTGTGGTGTGATAGTCTTTTCTACTTCTTCGTAATCTAAAAAGTCTACATATATAAATTTCACGCCATATTGTTGTTCATAAAAATCGAATAATCTAAAAGTCCCACCGTATAAATCAAATGCAACAAGAATTTCATCACCTGGTTTGAATAAATTGCAAATCAGTTGTATGGCAGCCATTCCGCTAGATGTAGCAAAAGATGCAACACCTTTTTCAAGTTTTGCAAAGGCCTCTTCAAATGTTGAACGTGTAGGATTCTTTGTTCTTGTATAATCATATCCTGTTGACTGACCTAGATGAGGATGTTGGCATGCAGTAGATAAATAAATGGGATTGGCGATAGCACCAGTGTGATCTTGAGTTAAAGCAATTTGAGCTAAATCTGTATCCTTCATTTCTAGACCCTCCTAATTAAAAATAAAAAAGCTTTCGTCCTTTACATTCGATTCACTCGGGTTTAAAGGATGAAAGCTTCAACTTCGCGGTACCACCTTTGTTTGTCACTTTATTGCTAAAGTAACCTCTATCAGTACGCCACAATGTTAATGTGAACTGAAAATTTTAAAACTCTATCGTTATTAGTATTGAGTAACTAAAAAACTCATTTAATCTGTAGTGAATAAATGAGTATTAACGATAAAATGTGGCTTGTACCATTTCCCAGTACGCCATTTAACATCAATGTTAATACTGTATCGCTATAACGGGCGAACCCGTTGATACCTCATATTGGCATCAACACTCCAAGGCCATTTTCAAACTTTCTTTCAATGCCTTCTCTCAGCTAGTGAAGACTCTCTGTATTAGCAGTGTAAGTTCTACTTTCCTTTTTACGGTGTGTAAAATGTCTTGTTTTGTAATTGTTAATACATAGGTTACATAGTTTAAAAAGATTTGTCAATAATTTTTCTGAAAATTTTGATTTAACAATCAATTTTAAAAGGTATGACAGTTCGACTTGAATAATTTAAGTTGAAAATTTTTTTAAAATAAATGAATTTATAAATTTGAAAAGCTTGTACAATACGAATGAAGTTTTTAAAATAAATATAGAGTAAAAAGCAAATATATATATTGAAAAATATCGTTAAATCACAATAGAAAGATGTGAAAGAGAGATGACTCATGCGGATGATCAAAGATTGCAATTAAATAATGATGAAAGTGTGCAAAAAATATCCATTGAATTAATTAAACCTAATCCATATCAACCTCGTAAAACGTTTGATGAAGAACGATTAAATGATTTAGCTCAATCGATTAAACAACATGGTATATTACAACCTATTGTGTTACGTCGAACGATACAAGGATATTATATCGTAGTTGGTGAACGTCGTTTCAGAGCTTCTCAAATTATAGGTTTAAATGAATTGCCAGCAATAGTTAAGAAACTGTCTGATGAAGATATGATGGAACTCGCCATCATTGAGAATTTGCAACGAGAAGATTTGAACGTTATTGAAGAGGCTGATAGTTATAAGAAGCTGATGACTGACTTAAATATTACTCAGCAGGAAGTTGCGAAACGATTGGGTAAATCACGACCATACATTGCTAATATGTTGAGATTGTTACACTTACCTAAAAACATCTCACAAATGGTACAACAAGGTGAACTTTCAGGAGCACATGGACGTACACTATTAGCTCTAAAAGATGAAACTACAATGAAAAAAATAGCAAAACAATCCTCCCGGGAGTCTTGGAGTGTTAGATATTTAGAGCAAGTGGTCAATCAACTAACAAGTCAAGATGCAATTAAGGGTAATAAACAGACTAAACAAAGCCATAAACCTAAATTTATTCATCAACAGGAAAGACGATTGAAAGAACGATATGGTTCAAAGGTTGAAATTTCAACTGCTAAAAATATTGGTAAAATTACTTTTGAATTTAAATCAGAAGCAGAATTTAAGCGTTTGATTCAACAACTGAATAAAAATCATAATGATTAGAACTAAAATTTGAGCAAGATAGAGTTCAATTTATCATTTGATAAACTGTGGGTGTGAAATGTCGGTATTATAAAACCGAAGACCGATTAATATAAACACTAAATTACGTTATAATGTATGAATTATAAATCTAAAGAAAAGGGGAGGTTATGAGATAATGAATCAAGTGAAGCATATTTTATCTTCGTTGTTTGAACCTTTAACAAAGGTTGAAACCTATGAAAATTTAATTACAAAGATTATTATGATTTTAATTTATATTCTTGTGGCTATCCTAGTTATAGCTATTTTAAATAAAATCATAGAGCAAGCATTTAAAATTCAAAATAAAAGTAAAAAAGGAAACAAGAAACGTTCAAAAACACTCGTTTCGCTTGTGCAAAACGTAGTAAAATATATTGTATGGTTTATTGTAGTTACAACTATTTTAAGTAAGTTTGGTATTAGTGTCGAAGGCATTATTGCAAGTGCAGGAGTTGTTGGTATCGCAGTTGGTTTCGGTGCTCAGACAATTGTGAAAGATATTATTACTGGGTTCTTTATTATTTTTGAAAATCAATTTGACGTTGGTGATTATGTTAAAATCAATAGTTCAGGAACAACTGTTGCTGAAGGTACTGTTAAATCAATTGGTTTAAGATCTACGCGCATTAACACCATTTCGGGTGAGTTAACAATTTTACCAAATGGAAGTATGGGTGAAATTACAAACTATTCAATTACAAACGGAACATCAATTGTCGAGCTGCCTGTTTCTGTTGAGGAGAATTTAGATCAAGTTGAGAAAAAATTAAATAAATTATTTGCCACTCTACGCGGTAAATATTATTTATTTGTAAACGATCCTGTCGTTGATGGTATCGATGCTATTGAAAATAACAAAGCGACAATTCGTGTTTCTGCTGAAACGATTCCAGGTGAGGGAGCTTCAGGAGCGCGTATTATTAGAAAAGAAGCTCAAAGAATGTTTGTACAAGAAGGCATACGTATGCCACAACCTGTATTTTCTCAATATAATGAGAAACAAAAGTAATAGCTAATTATCATTGGAGGCCATTTTATGACGTCAAATTATGGAATAAATGATATAGTAGAAATGAAAAAGCAACATGCATGTGGAACTAATCGCTTTAAAATCATTAGAATGGGCGCTGATATTAGAATTAAATGTGAACATTGTCAGCGTAATATTATGATTCCGCGTCAAACGTTTAATAAGAAATTGAAAAAAGTTCTTGAATCTCATCAAGATAAAGAAAGTTAGGAGAATGATTAATGGCTTTAACAGCAGGTATCGTAGGTTTACCAAATGTAGGTAAGTCTACCCTATTTAATGCAATTACTAAAGCTGGTGCATTAGCAGCGAATTATCCATTCGCTACAATCGATCCCAATGTTGGAATCGTTGAAGTGCCAGATTCACGTTTACTTAAACTAGAAGAAATGGTGCAACCTAAAAAAACAATCCCTACAACTTTCGAGTTTACTGATATTGCAGGTATTGTTAAAGGAGCTTCTAAAGGTGAGGGTTTAGGTAATAAATTCTTATCTCATATTCGTGAAGTGGATGCGATTTGTCAAGTCGTTAGAGCATTTGATGATGAAAACGTGACACATGTCTCTGGTCGAGTAAATCCATTAGATGATATAGAAGTTATCAATATGGAATTAGTCTTAGCAGATTTAGAATCTGTAGACAAACGCTTACCTAAGATAGAAAAAATGGCACGTCAAAAAGATAAAACAGCTGAAATGGAATTGCGCATCTTAACTACAATAAAAGAAGCTTTAGAAGATGGTAAACCTGTACGTAGTATCGATTTTAATGAAGATGATCAAAAATGGGTCAATCAAGCGCAATTATTAACTTCTAAAAAAATGTTATACATTGCCAATGTGGGAGAAGATGAGATTGGTGATGAAGATAATGAAAAGGTAAAAACTATTCGTGAATATGCTGAAAATGAAGATTCAGAAGTTATTGTCATAAGTGCCAAAATTGAAGAAGAAATCGCGACATTAGACGATGAAGATAAAGAAATGTTCTTAAAAGATTTAGGCATTGAAGAACCTGGTCTAGATAGATTGATTCGTACCACTTATGATTTATTAGGCTTATCAACTTATTTTACTGCTGGTGTTCAAGAGGTACGTGCTTGGACATTTAGACAAGGTATGACGGCGCCACAATGTGCGGGTATTATTCATACTGACTTTGAACGTGGATTTATACGTGCTGAAGTAACAAGTTATGACGACTATGTTGAACATGGCGGTGAGAATGGAGCTAAAGAAGCAGGTAGACAACGTTTAGAAGGTAAAGATTACATTATGCAAGATGGAGACATCGTACATTTCCGTTTTAATGTTTAATTAGTACGTGAGATTTATTTTTATGAATGTGCACCCTAAAAGTTAGATGCTAGTCTAACTTTTAGGGTGCTTTTAAATTTGGGGGAAGTATTTGGGAATAGTTTTTTTATATTAGCTATTCACATATCTATATTTAATTAAGAGAATGTCTAAATCAGTATGAACAAGTTCTCTTTTAATCATATTATTTAGATTATCGATTTGGTTTTGATATAAGATTAACTTGATAAAAACAGATAACATAATAACTGAATAAAAAGAACCGATGCATTTTGAAATATTAACTAAGAAGGAATAGAAAAAATTATTTAACACGTTTAATGTGATCATTTTTTATTTAACAACTTACTTGCCAAGGAACCTATTGCAACAAGAACTAAAAATGTAATTATCCAACTTATAATAGTTATTAACATGTTTAAATTCCTCCTTCATCTATATATGTAACATATTATAAATAAAGATAATGTTAATATATTTATTATTGGACTTAACATAAGGTCATTATTGAAAATTTTATCCCTAAAAAGCTTGCAATTAAGACCAAAAAATGTCATAACCCTTTTTTAGTAAGATCGCGGCATTCTTTATGCCTAAATGAATCTATTATTAGAGGAAAATTGTATAAATTCCATTTCCAAGTTCTTAAAAAAATGGAATGATTTTGCTTGCTTCAATTATGTCTTGTGTGCTAAAAAATTGTTTGCCTTCGCCAGTGTAAGCAGGTTCCAATACCAAATTAGCTTTAGCACAATATAGCCACTCAGGGTGAATACCACAATTTAAGATATCTTGAAATTCTTGGAAATCCTTATTCCAATCTAAATTTAAGTTCATGCTAAACACCTCAGTATTATTTTAGAACGGATGTTCGCGAATGTGAAGTGCTATTGTTCTATTTTGTTCGTCTTATGAGGTGAACCAAGATGATTTTATATTGTTATCTATATAATTAGCGTCAACATTTTGCTGTAACTCAGGAGAATAATAGCTATTTGTGTATTGCCATAATACTTTTTCTCTGTTTGGTTCTTCTGCTTGATAAGCAGCTAGCCAATAACCGTCATATGATCCTAAAGCATTAGGAACATTATTTAACATAAAATTCTCGTATGAGTAAAATAGAACTTTCTTATTACCAGCGAGTTGTCTCATTTGATTAGCCCAAGCTTTAGTAGCAATTTCAGCATCTCCAGATGTAACTGTTTGTTGTTCATAATCATTTACATAGAATTCAGCTTTAGGCGCACGATTATATAAAGTTTTTGCTTCATATCGTGCATCTTGCGCATTTTCATACATACTATACGAATAAACACCGAATTTTATATGATTTTGATCTAATAACGCAGCGTTATGCTCTAACGATTTGTCTACATATTCTGATCCATATTGAGCACGAATAATAATAAAATCATAATTTTGTTTTAATTTTTTTACTTGAGCATTTGTTAAATTATCTTGCCATTCAGAAATATCTAACACTCTCTTACCAGTATCTGTCTTCATAGATCTTGATTTTGTTGAGAATGTAGAACGATTTTGTGTCTCGTTATTCTGTTGATGAGGATGTTTCTCTATATATTTTTGGTAACCATAACCCATAGTTCCTTTTTCTCTATTTGATTGATTATGTGAAGATTCTTGAGCATGAGCATTTATCGTTCCAAAACTTGTTGCTAATATTGAAAATGAAATCATCAAGTAAGAGATTTTCTTTAACATAAAATAAATGTGCTCCTTTATCATTTGATTTAATATTAAGTGCAATTATATGTAAAATATAATTTTGATGTTATTACAATTAAAACGGATTAGCAACTGTGTATTTTATATGATTAATATAATTAGAACATAAAGTAATACAGGATATATTTTGTAGGAAAATAAAATGAAGTTAGCTTATTATTAGCTTGGTAAGTCTGATGGTAGTCTTAAGTTATTTAAATGAGTAACTGTGTTGTGCAATGTTAATAATTAAAATGCGATTTAAAATTAAGATTAACAAGAATTTTATTGTAAAAAGTAATACTCTATGCTATAATTTTTGTCTGTGAGTAATGAAAATTATTCCTTGCTTATCATACTATAAGCTGATAAGCCGTATAGACCATAAGGAGGTGCAAATAAACTATGAGAACATATGAAATTATGTACATCGTACGTCCTAGTATTGAAGAAGATGCTAAAAAAGCCTTAGTAGAACGTTTTAACGGTATCTTATCTTCAGAAGGATCAGAAGTTTTAGAAGAAAAAGACTGGGGTAAACGTCGTCTAGCTTATGAAATCAATGATTTCAAAGAAGGTTTTTATAACATCGTACGTATTAAAACTGATAACAGTAAATCAACTGATGAATTCCAACGTTTAGCTAAAATCAACGATGATATCATTCGTTACATCGTTATCCGCGAAGACCAAGATAAGTAATAATTAGATAGGGGCGTTTTAATGCTAAATAGAGTTGTATTAGTAGGTCGTTTAACGAAAGATCCAGAATACAGAACCACTCCCTCAGGCGTAAGTGTAGCGACATTTACTCTAGCAGTTAATCGTACTTTCACGAATGCTCAAGGGGAACGCGAAGCTGATTTTATTAACTGTGTTGTCTTCCGTAGACAAGCAGAAAATGTTAATAACTACTTATCTAAAGGTAGTTTAGCTGGTGTTGATGGTCGCATACAATCACGTAGTTATGAAAATCAAGAAGGTCGTCGTATCTTTGTTACTGAAGTCGTATGTGATAGTGTTCAATTCCTTGAACCTAAAAATGCACAACAAGGCGGCCAACGTTCGCAGAACAATAATTTCCAAGACTATGGTCAAGGATTTGGTGGCCAACAATCAGGACAAAATACGTCTTATAATAACAATAACTCATCAAACTCTAATCAATTAGATAATCCATTTGCTAACGCTAATGGCCCGATTGATATTAGTGACGATGATTTACCATTCTAATAATGAACGAGTAAAAATAAAATTGAGTTAAAGGAGGCAGTTAACCATGGCAGGTGGACCAAGAAGAGGCGGACGTCGTCGTAAAAAAGTATGCTATTTCACAGCAAATGGTATTACACACATCGACTATAAAGACACTGAATTATTGAAACGATTTATTTCAGAGCGCGGTAAAATTTTACCACGTCGTGTAACAGGCACTTCAGCTAAATATCAACGTATGTTGACTACAGCTATAAAACGTGCTCGTCATATGGCTTTATTACCATATGTTAAAGAAGAACAATAATATATCGATTATTGTAAAACCCCGTAAGTATAGGCTTACGGGGTTGTTTTTGTGTTTTGGAATATTTAAAAAGGGCAGAAAAAGGGCATTATATGAAAGTTTTGCTTTATAAACCTAAAAAATACGCCTTTGATATAGACGTATTTCAAACAATATTGATAGTTTCTAATTTATTCATCATATCTTTAGCCATCTGATCAGTAACATGTGTGTATATCTCTAGGGTGGTTTTATAGTCTGAGTGGCCTACACGGTCTTGTATAGCTTTTAGGTTAATGCCTATTTGCGCAAGTGTGGATATATGCGTGTGACGTAATGTGTGCGTTGTAACACGTTTCTTTATTGAACTAATATCAGTAGCCTCTTTGATAATGTTGTTTATTTTATTCAAGTCGATAGGACTACCAGCTGTATTTGTAAATATGTACCCTCTATCAATAAAATCTTCATTCCACTGGTTTTCTTTCTTATTATCCAAAATAAGTGTTTTAAGTAAGTTGATACTTTGAGTAGTTAGTCCTATTGTTCTATAACTTTTACTTGTTTTAGTAGTTTCTTTTACTCCAAATGCTCCCGTTTCTTTATCAGTTACCCAATTAATTGTACCGTCGATATCTAGAGTTTTATCTGCATAGTTTATATTGTCTGATTTAATAGCTAGTAGCTCGCCGATACGCATGCCATTGGCAATTTGAAACTGTACTATAGCTTTAACCATATTGTAGTTACGTTTACGAGATGAATGGTTTTTATGCTTTATTAGATAGTCGAAACAATCCAATAACTCTTTAACTTCACTATCTTCTAAATAATTGTTTCGTTTAGCTTGTAGTTCATCTCTAGTTTTAGCTTTTTTAGGGATATCAATTTTATCTAGTACACTTATATCTTGTAGATCATAGTATTTAAACGCATATTTGAACACAGAACGAATAATGATAACTAGTGATTGAACATGACCTTTACTGTGTAATTTAGCCCACTCGTTAATAATATCTTGTAGGTATGTATGCGTGATGTTGTTTATCAGCACTTCTTTATCAATAGCATTTTTAACTGTGTTTGTATTGCTAATCTTTTCTTTGATTGTTGTAGCCTTTGAACCAGAATGATTTTTATAATACTCTAACCACTCATCACATGCAGCATGGAAAGTTAGTGACTTAAGTGTAGTAGGTGTCTTATCGTTCAACTTCGCCTCTATACGCTTATTTAAGAGTTTCTGAGCCTCCTTTTGTGACTGTTTACCATTCTTATTAAGTACCACGCTAACACGTCGCCATTTGTTTGTGAGTGGATCTTTATACTTCTCATAATAGCGATATTTAGTATCACCATGTTTATTAGTAAATTTCTCATGCCACATGTGTAAAAGTCTCCTTTGTTTAATTACTCATCATCTTCTAATAAATTTGTTACATTAACCGTTATTTCTTTTGTAGTAGGGTTAATGCTTACATCCTCTCCATAGCCTAATGATTTTACTTGAATAGTATCGTTTACTAATTTTAATGCTATTTCAACATGTTGATAATCTTGCAAAATTAACAAAGTATCTTCATTTGTCACAACATCATGTGATCCTTTTCCGTTAATAGTAACTTTCCAATCATTGAAGTACATTCTACATTTCCCCTTTGTTATATTATTTTATTATTTATCTTTAAGTGATTGAATATTGTTGTGAATAGCAAACATTTTTAATTGCTTTTTATTTAACATAGATTCTTTTTTGAAATCATTAAAATCTTTTTGAAGTTGTTCTATATCTTCACTTAAATCGACCTGTTCTTGCGATAATTTAGTAACTAAAAATGAATTAATGATTTCATTTATCATGTTTTTATCATATTCATTTAACATTACACCGTTATAAAATTTTTGATTTTCATTATCTTTAAGATGAAATGCTATATCGTTTATAGGTTTTTCTAAATTAACAGAGTGTTTCTCTTTTTCGTCATCCTCATATACGAATATATTCATATTTTTATTTCTTTCATCTTTATTTCCAACTTTTTTGTGTAAACCCTCATAGAAAGTATTGAAATCTTTGTATAAATTTTCCAGTTCTTCACTATCTATGTCGCTATCTTCAGCTTTTATAAACTCATTTAAAATATCTTTGATTTCATTGTCTACATCTTGTGTTGATTTAGATTGATCATTTATTTTTGAGTTTTTAAATCCTAGTAATAATAAAAACAATGTTCTAGTAGTCGGGAATTTCCTTTTATTATTTTCAAGTTTACTAATATAGCCTACTGATACGTTTGATAGTTTAGAAAGTTGATTTACAGATAACTTTAATTGTTTTCTATATTCCTTTAATATATCTCCAAATTTCATAAAATCACCTCTAGGTCATTATACAACAATTATAGGGATTGATTCCAAAGAATAAAAGTGTTGACTGTAAAATATGTTTTGTGGTACATTCTTTTTGTAGGCAATTCCCAAAAATATGAAAGCCTACAAATAGAGGTGATAATATGAAAAATAATTTAAGTATGATTATGGGGCGAAAGAGGATTACAGCTACAAAATTAAGTGAAGATACCGGTGTTTCTAGAACGACAATTCACGAGTTGTATCACGAAAAACAAATTAATCCAAGTTTTAGTACTGTTTCAAAATTGTGTAAAGCCCTTGATGTAACTTTGAACGAATTTTTTGGAATCAATGAAAAAGAGGGGGTTAAATAAGTGCCAAGAACAAAATTGCAAGATATACCTAGTGAAGAAAATGTAATTACAGAACCAAAGCAAGTTGTAGTCAATCCGTTATTTGCTAAACCGTCGGCATTAAGCGAAATATTTGGTATTAGCTATTCATCAACTAGACGAATACTAATAGAGTGGGAAAAAGATCATAAAGGTATTGATGATTTATATTACTCTCTATCATCAACGATGACAGTTATCAGTATTCCACGTTTTGAAGAGTACATGAAAAAACGTCATAAAGATTGGATGTAAAAAGGAGTGAAACAAATGAGATTATATATTTTGATTTCTGTACTAGCTATAACAATTGGTTGTTTATATGCATATTCTATTGATTTTATTCATGGGATTGCAATAACTGCACTAATACAAACTTTAACATTACCAATTGTTGATAAGTACGAATACAAAAAGGGTGATTAATAAAATGAATCAAGAACAAATTGATGTATTAGAACACGTGAAATATCAACTTAAAACAAGTATTTATAATCACTTTGAAAGTTATGAGCACACCGAGTTTAAAGACGGTCAAGAAGTAGTTTCACAAATTAATCGAGAAAAACATCTTGAAATAATAATGAAATGGGCAGTCCAAGAGTTAGAGAAAAATTTTAATATCAATGAGGAGAATGAATAAGATGAAAAATTTAACTAAAAATGATTACAAAAATATTGAAAGTAAAGTAAGTGGCGATTTAATTTTTAAAGACAAAAAGCATATTAAAAAAATGACGAAACTATTACAAAAACGTCGTAACAAAGATATTTCAATTATTAAAAAAATGTACCCTTATTTAAATAATAATGAGATTTTAGAAATCACTAATGATTATCAAGAATACAAAAATCTTGTTCAAGCTACTGAAACTTTTACAGATTTCCCTATCATTTACGAAGATTCTAATATTAGTAAGTTCTTAACTAAAGACGATATTGAAGAATTAAAATTAGCTGTTGAAGAAATGCTAGTTTTTGTTGAAAGATTGGAGGAGTAGTAAATGAAAAAATTAAAATATCAAATTCACGAAATCAAAGATGAAGTAGTAAGTGCAGATTTAACTTCTAAACTCAGCGCACTCAGAAACTTAGTAGCAGATGAAATGGAACGTGCTGAGAAATATAAGAAAATGCTAGTTGCGTCTAACGATCAAGTAGCAACATATACTGCAAATGAAAGCATTCAAAATCATTTTGTTTGTCTTGCAGTTATCAATTCAATCTTTACTGATGTGAGTTCAATGATTGAACAAGTGGAACATCATTACAACAATGCAATGGAAGAATTAAAAAGAGCGTCATCTGATGTGAATAGTTTGGCGACTAAATCAGATAACGCGTAATTTACAAAATTTATAAAACACAAGAGCAATAAGAAAATACTCCATTTGTATTATAACATCTTTGCTCTTGTTTTAATACATGGAGGTATAAAATTGGATTTTCAAAAAGTGAAATTAAATAACGATTTTAAAATTCAAATTGTTCAATATAAAAATTTGTATTCAAATTCATGTAATGGTTCTGGCTTATGTGAATGGTCTAAGTGGTTAGATAAACTACAAACACCAAGAATCAACTCAGATAAATATATACGTGGTTTATGTGTATATGGTGATTTTGAAGATGTTGAAAAAGATAATCAAACTATTAGTAAATATCGTAGTGATCAAACTTTAATCAATCGAACTGCTATTACATTGGACTATGACGAAATCAAAGATTTTAGAGGCCTTTATGAAGTGCTGAAAACTAAATTGGAACATGTATCTTGGGTATTTCACACAACGTATTCATATACTGTTGAAAAGCCTCGTATTCGTCTTATAGTACCTTTAAATGAGCCAGTGAGTGCATCAGACTATCGGAAGTATTCAAATGGATTAGCACGTTATATTGGTTACCCAGTAGATGAAGCTAGTTTTGTACCATCACAAGCTATGGCCTTACCAGTAAAAAAATCAAAGGAATCAATTTACATTTTTAAATATAATGACGCACCAGTAATAAAAAAAGAAGAGTTAAACAAGATGGTTGTTAAAAATGAGCCAATAACTGTCGATTATTCAAATCATTTTCATAAACGCGATAGTTCATATTGGCGCGAAATTGCATTTGGTGTAGGTGAAGGTGAACGCAACCAAACATTAGCTTCTTTAACAGGATACCTATTGCGTCGTTATGTGGACGCTAACCTTGTTTACGGATTGGTAAGCGCATGGGCGATGACCTGCAGACCACCTATTGAACAAAAGGAAGTTAATCGTACATTCAAAAGCATTTTGAAGAAAGATAACAAGAATAAGTGAGGAGGTTTTTATTTGGAAGATGTAACCAAAGAAGAAGTATTTGAGTTGATTGATGAAAATAATTATTTGGCCAATAGTGATGATTGGCGTAGTAAATTAAGACGATCAGCCACAACACAAGCCCTTAAAAAGACCACTGCAAACGCAGAATTAATAATGGAAAATGATGAAAGCTTAAAAGGGTTAGTACAATACGATTCCTTTGAAAAAATTACTAAACTAAAACGTCTACCATATTGGCGTACCAACGATGATAATAATTATTATTGGGCTGATATTGATACAACTCATGTCATTTCTCATATAGATAGATATTATAATGTGCAATTTAGTCGTGACATTATGGATAGTGTCATTGAAAAAGAAGCTTATCATAATAAATTTCATCCTATTAAGTCCATGATTGAATCTAAAACATGGGATGGCAATAAGCGAATTGAAACACTATTTATTGATTATTTAGGTGCCGAAGATAATCACTACAATCGTGAAGTGACTAAAAAATGGATGATGGGTGCGGTTGCTAGAATTTATCATCCTGGTATCAAATACGATTCCATGATTATTTTATATGGCGGGCAAGGTGATGGAAAGTCTACGACAGTAAGTAAATTAGGTGGTCATTGGTATAACCAAAGTTTAAAAACGTTTAAAGGGGATGAGTCCTATAAAAAAATACAAGGTTCCTGGTTGTGTGAGATAGAAGAGCTCGCAGCATTTCAAAAGTCTACTATTGAAGATATTAAAAGTTTCATTAGTGCGATTGTAGATATATATAGAGCTTCATACGGTAAACGTATTGAGCGACATCCACGCCAATGTGTGTTTATAGGTACGACAAATAATTATGAATTTCTAAAAGACCAAACAGGTAACCGTCGTTTCTTTCCTATTACGACAGATAAAAATAAAGCAACTAAAAGTCCGTTTGACGATTTAACACAAGACATTGTTCAACAAATGTTTGCTGAAGCTAAAGTTTATTTTGATGATGATCCAACGGATAAAGCATTGTTGTTAGATAAAGAAGCTAGTGAAACAGCATTGAAAGTCCAAGAAGAACATTCTGAAAAAGATGCTTTAGTCGGTGAAATTGAAGAATTTCTTGAGCGTCCTATTCCATCTGACTATTGGTATAGAACATTAGAAGAAAAAAGAATATCTGCTCACGATGTTATAGACCAAGATTATATTAAATTATATGGTGACGGTAAATTAATTGAATTACCAAATACAAAACCAGGTGCTTATGTATGGCGTGACAAAGTATGTAGTATGGAAATTTGGAAAGTGATGATGAAACGAGATGACCAACCACAACAACATCATTTAAGAAAGATTGATAAAGCGTTAAGAAATACACGATATTGTAGCACAGTGAAAAAGCAAACGCGATATGGTGAAGGCATAGGCAAGCAGTATGGTTTTAGCATAGATTTATCTTCTTACTATAAGGAACTTAAAGTCGAATCGTCATAAATTTTAGGACAGTAAGACACTTATAAGACAGGTTTAAGACACCTTTAATCCCTTGTGGCAGTAATGCCATGCTATAAGTGTCTTGGTGTCTTGATAGTTTTTAGTTAAAAGTTTTACAGAATATATATACACAAAGTACGAAATATAGATATATATAGGTAGTAAGTAGGGAGACAGTAAGACAGATTAATCGAAACTCTTGAGGGAGTAAGAATTGAAGGGTGTCTTTGTGTGTCCTAAAAAAACAATGCAAATAAGACAGTGAGACACCTATACAATTTTAGGAGGAAAAAATGAATAAAAATCAATTAAAATCAGAAATTTTAGAATATATAGAATCACACGATGGAACTACTTTTGTAGAAATAGAAAATGTATTTGAAGAAAATAACTTTAATTATAAAGGTGATGGAGCATATACAAGTGGCCAACATCCAAATATAGTGTTTTGGATTGGATGGAACCAAGAAGCGTTTAATATAATTGCCGAACTTAAACGAGATGGATTAATTGAGATGGATATTTGTCCACCAATTATTTATCTAGTTGATGGTAAAGGGTTGGACTTACCGATAGTGAAGTCTAAATATATTAAAACAGATCATTGGTTGCCCGTTGCATTTAATATTTGTAAGAAAGAAATGGAGTGCGTTTAAAGTGAATAAAAAAGATGAAATATATAGCCGACTGGACTATGATGCTCCGATTCAACTTATACCAGCACCAGAGAATTTATTTGTTGAATATATAGATGATGAAGAAATATGGTATTCGCCAATCGTATGTATGGCTTTAACAAAAGCACACCATATTAATTTCTATGACAGTGATGATATGGGATGTATTGATAAGGCTCCTGCTCGTTATATTAAAAAATTTAATCCCAAGACAGGTAAATTTGAACAATTCAGTAAAACAAAAAATGAAGGAGATGAATAAAATGAATGTAGAGATTATCGCAAATGAATTTGAAACTAGAGCAGCAACATTATTAA
Organism: Staphylococcus saccharolyticus; assembly: GCF_900458815.1. Lineage (NCBI taxonomy): Bacteria > Bacillati > Bacillota > Bacilli > Caryophanales > Staphylococcaceae > Staphylococcus > Staphylococcus saccharolyticus. The sequence goes on along the minus strand of NZ_UHDZ01000001.1, from coordinate 2,289,708 downwards.
GATATTTTACGGGCTTATGTGAAAGTAGTTATAAATTACCTTTTGCATTTAAGATATATAACGATCCGTTTAATATTGTGTATCTAGTAAGTAAAGGTAAAATGTATGCTCATGTATTAATAAAAGATTGTGAAGTGAGAAAAACTTTTGAGATTGCGTCAGAAAAGCATACTGAGAAACTCATTGAGAGCATTGAGGGGCATTATACTGGATATGATTTACATGATGGTACACATGACACTATAAGCGATATGATGGCTAGTTTCATGTTTGATAATGAGTATTTCATGTATGGACTTGAGACGTTCGCAGAAAGTAATAATAGTTACATGTTCGACTACATGAGTAGAGATTTCAATATAGACGAACTTGAAGGCGTTCAATCTAGTAATGCTGATGTTATAGGTAATATGGAGGCATTGTATCAGTTAGCTACTGGAATTAATGAACCAGCACCAGAATTAGTAGAGGGCTTGAAAATCATTACTGAGTTTATTCAGAATGAGAAGGCGAATGAAGATGATAGTAAAGTATTAATTGAACGATTAAATGAGTTGAAACACTCTTATTATAAGGGTGTGAAACAATGACAATAGTTGGTAAGGATATTAAAAACTTAAATCTAACTGATGATGTGTTGATAGAATTTTTAAAACTAAATGAAGAAGATTATACGCTAAATAGTAATGAATATGTATTGATAGATCATCATGATAATGTAGTAGGTAACATATTGCCATTGGTCGTCGCATTAGATTTAAATAAATCATATGTAACATGTGAGCGTGTAGAAGTTGCTACTATTACTTACTATGATAAAAATATTATTCCAACTATTCCTTACAAATGGGATAACAGAAAAGCTAAATATATTAATATTTGCTTAGAATTAGAACAGGTAGAAAAATATTTTGAGTTTGCAGCATGGAAATTATATTGTGTGTTGAATGGTATCAACTTAAAAAACTATGATAAGTATAAGTGGGTGTTAGAAAGAATTAAGAGAACGCCAGATGATATGCCTAATGCAGATATGCCGATAAGTCGAGCATATGAAATTGCTCAATTACCTAAAAATCTGATTGAACGTACTTATAATGTAAATGGTAAATCTAAACCAATTTATAAAATGAATATTAAACAAATTAAAAATCTAAAAGAATATGTATAAATTTATAGGTCATGCACTTAGTAGGTGCATGGCTTTTTTATATGTAAATCGTAATTGTTAAGATTTGTTAGTTATTCAAGAAATAATCCAGGCATAAAACGAACATTTGTTCCATTGATGAATGTCTGTGGAACAGTGTGAAAATCTATGGAAATACGTATATAACAACACTTTATAGATTGTTAAGGAGTTATTTAAATTCTATAAATATCGGAACATACGTTTGTTATTTAGGTGTAAATTTAGTATAATAGTGTTAGGAAGTAAATGACTTCTATATATCGGACAAAAATAAGGATTGAATATTTGTGGTTTTAGTTATTGTCTATATAGTGCCTCCTCATTAAAGATGAAAAGAGGAATAATTTATGACAATTACAATTGAAAAAGAATTAACGAGCGATCACATTAAGGTATTAAATGTGTTACGCAATACTAAGCAAGAGATTATTACGAAACAAAGTATTTTTAACCAACTAAACATAGAATTTAATAAAAACAACGATAGATGGTTAAGAAACACAATCCATAGCCTAGTTGTTGATTATGGTTATGCTATAGGATATAGCTATAAAAAGGACTCAAAAGGCTATTTTATGGTTAAATCTGATGAACAAAAAGAATTAGCTTTAAGAAGTATCAAGCGTCATATTGAGGGTAGTATGAAGCGATATGAGGCATTAAAGAAAATGGATATTTAAGGTTATCTAGTACGTGGTGCTGCTGAGATTGCACAAGAGTAATAATTTTAAAAAATATAACTGAAACGAGGTATATCATTGAAAACAGCTAAATACTTTGATGAATACAATGAATATGTGACAGGTCAAAGAGAGAATATCAATAAACTTGAAAAAGAACGTCAAGAACTCACGCAACGAATTAAAGAAGATAAAGTTAAATATAAAGAACTAATTGCAAACTCAAAAGATGATGAAGCTGATAAACTTTATTCTACATTTGATAGTAACGAGAAAAAATTAAAAGCATTAGAAAAACGTTTAGCAACTAAAAAAGAGGTCTTTGATGAAGCCAGACGTAAAAAAGCTGTAGATATTATCAAACATCAGGGAGAGCTTCCCAATTTATATCAGAATGATAAAGAACGCATACTGTCGAAATTTAAACCAATCATAGATGAATATAATAAAGTAATAGATGAAATCGAAATGTTAAATGATAAATATGGAGCTGAGTTTTATAGATATGTAAGACTTTATGACCTAGAAAACTTTGAAGAAGATGAAGTCGTAAGAAATGAAATAAGAAATCATTTTAATCCGAATCAATACAGTAACTATATTGGGGCAGATGAATTACCATTCGTTGATACAAGAAATAAATTGAAAAATAGAGGTGCTAAATAATGGCTAGAAAATACAATTTAGATAAAGTTAAGAATTACATTTTGACTGAAACAACACTTTCTGGAGAAGAATGCAGTGATTTATTGGATGTTGTAGAAGAACAGTTTTCACAAAATCTTAGAGACCTACGTAAAGATGAGCTAACCCAACAATCGAAAAATAGCAAAAGATTTTCAGAGTTAGCTAAAGCAAATCGAATTATCAAAGATAAGTAAATTACCTTTTCTCTTAATAATTATTGGAAAGGAGGTAAAAAATGAGTAAATTAAATCCTAGACAAGAAAAATTTGTGTCAGAGTACCTAAAGACACTGAACATTACACAAAGTGCTATTAAAGCTGGTTATAGTCCTCATACTGCAAGTGAACAGGGAAGTAGGCTGCTAAAGAATAAGAAAGTAGCTAAGTATATTGACGAGCAACGTAAGAGAATCATTGACGAAGGCGTGCTATCTGCTAACGAATTACTTCATATCTTAAGTAATGCAGCAGTAGGTGATGAGAGTGAAGTGAGAGAGGTTGTCGTTAAACGTGGTGAATTTCAACGCAATCCCGATACTGACAGAATGAACCTAGTTTATAATGAGCATGTAGAAATGGTAGAAGTACCTATTAAGCCGAGTGACCGTTTACGTGCTAGAGATATGCTTGGCAAGTATCATAAACTATTTACCGAGAAAAAAGAGTTCACTGGTGATACTCCAGTAATTGTTAATATTGGTGAATGGAATGAGGGCGATGAAGAAGATCAACAGAGAGAGCTAGATAAAATAAAAGAAAACTATCCTAATAGAAAAATGATTGTTAATAATGTACCGTTAGAGGATTAAATAGAGCCTATCTGAAAATATTCAGATGGGCATTTTTGATTTTAATTGAGATATTATTTTATTAGTATTTTAATTGATTAATAAATGATAATCTAAAAGGGGTAAGATTAAAAAATAATAGGAGAATGGTAATTGGACAAAGTTAATTACTTTTTAAAAGCTTTAGTATTGGTAATTATGCTTCGTTGTACCATGAATTATTTACTTCCGTCATCTGATACAATAACTTTTAAAATTTTAGATGGGCTTGCTTTTGGTGTTTTAACTGTATTTTTAATTAATTGGATTATTGGAATTTTTAAGAAGTATTCACAAAAATAAATTGCTCATTTATGTTGATTTTGAAATTGTTAAAAATTCTAAGTATCGATATCAATAAAGCAATTGGAATAAAGCATCTATGATTATTTGAAAACATAAGTTATAATATATTCAAAAATATTTTTGAATGAGGTGTAATTATGATTCAGACTATTGTAACTGCTGCTATTCTTTATATTGCGACAGCAGTAGATTTATTAGTGATTTTGTTAATATTTTTTGCTAAAGCAAAGACTAAAAAGGAATATCGAGATATTTATATTGGTCAATATGTAGGATCTGTGACATTGATTGTCGTAAGTTTATTCTTTGCCTTTGTCTTAAATTATGTTCCTGAAAAATGGATATTAGGATTATTAGGGTTAATACCGATTTATTTAGGAATTAAAGTGGCTATTTATGATGATTGTGAAGGAGAAAAGAGAGCTAAAAAAGAATTGAATGAAAAAGGATTGTCTAAATTAGTTGGTACGGTTGCAATTGTTACGATAGCAAGTTGTGGTGCTGATAATATTGGTTTATTTGTTCCGTATTTTGTGACATTAAGTGTTACTAATTTATTCATTACTTTGTTTGTCTTTTTAATTTTAATTTTCTTCTTGGTATTTACTGCACAAAAATTAGCTAATATTCCAGGAGTTGGAGAAATTGTTGAGAAATTTAGCCGTTGGATTATGGCTGTTATTTATATAGCTTTAGGTTTATTTATTATTATAGAAAATGACACTATTCAAACAATTTTAGGATTTATATTTTAATTTAGGGTGTGATTTCATATGAGTTATGAAAATGCTTGTGATGTGATCTGTGTACATGAGGATAAAGTTAACAATGCTTTAAGTTTTTTAGAAGATGATAAATCTAAGAAATTACTTAACATTTTAGAAAAAATTTGTGATGAGAAGAAATTGAAAATTATATTATCTTTGATTAAAGAAGATGAGTTGTGTGTTTGTGATATTTCTTTGATATTGAAAATGAGTGTTGCTTCAACTTCACATCATTTAAGACTTTTATATAAAAATGAGGTACTTGATTTTTATAAAGAGGGAAAGATGGCATATTATTTTATTAAAGACGATGAAATAAGAGAATTTTTCTCTAAAAATCAGGAGGGTTTTTGAAGCGAGTTGAAAACGAGTTTCCTCTTGCTTTGATATTATACAGAAATAATACTAAAATAAAAAAATAAATGTAAGTGTGATTTATAAACACAAAAGTAGATGTTTAACATTTACAATTATAGTTTTCTTAAAGATAATGAACGTATCTACTGAAATGTACTACTCAAAATTGAGTATCCTTTAAATGACTGTATCCGTTAGATGTAGTCTTTTTAACTTGTCAAAACTGTACATTTCATAAAGTTACAAACAGATTTAAAAGTAGGTTTGTAACCAGTACCTTAAAATAGGTAAGTGGTTTGATATTAGAATAAAGGGTGCTCCAAATTAGGGGTACCTTTTTGTGTATAACCGAACCCAATGTGGTTTCGTTAAATGTGTCCGTAAGTGGACGTATTATCTACTTAGCTTAATATCCTCAAATTTGGGGATATTGATTTATACACAGCCCCAATGTGGGTTCAATAATAGAACTGAATAGCTCTATATATTTACTCAGCTCAAATGAGCGTATTAATTAATAATACAAATGCTGACGCACTAAGTCAGTGCATTAGAAAACGAAAATATTCGTTCTCTAAAATTAAGCTGAATACAGCCGAAATGTCGGCACTAGTAGATATATCACAACGGTAAATCAGAAAACGACTATATCCGTTCTATAAGTTCTGACAAGCCAAATGTGGCTTGTCTGAATATATATAGCTAGAAAACTCAAATATGAGTTCTCTTATATCCAAACTACTAAAACGTTACTTTGGAAAACCGAAATATCGGTTATCTAACTTATAGATGTGCGTAGTCAATTTGGCTACGCAGCTTAAAATGAAAATTTTAATATGTGGGATATTATCACTCCCCAAATCTGAGGAATGAAAGCTATGTACCTACAATGAGTACGCAGCTTATAGTCGAAATATATTTATGATGTATGATCTCGTGGCGCAGATTTGCGCAGTGAGTTTCACAGTCCAAATATGGACAGTGATATATACAAATTTGTATACATCTCATACAGTATTTTAGCGTGTAAGCTGACGCACCACTTTAGTGCATGAGCTTATGTAACAATTTGTGACGGCAGCTACATGAGTAATTCCGTAAAGTGAGTAGGGGAACACGATGTCTTAAGTAACCTGATCTAAGAAACGAACAAAATATTCAACCATGTATTGTAATTTGTAATGTTAGATAAGTGAATGTACCAACGCCAATATTTTGTTGATAAAGATGATGAAAAGAATGAGAGAGATTTAGAAAGCCTAAATAAATAATATCCAAATTCAGAGTTTCATATTGATGATATTAGGTAGATTTGAGGAATAAAGAATATTATTTTTGAAATGGAGAAAATTATTGAAAAATTAGTTTAATAGTGATAATATCTAGTTATAGATATCTTAGTAAATCCACCCATGAGAGTAGGAACCCCACCATATGGGGCTTTCGAAATCATGGGTTTTTTGTCATATAAAGGAGTGATGAAATGGAAAAAGTAGCTATTTTAGTAGATGGTGGGTATTATAGAAAAAGAAGTGCAAAAGTTTATGGTAAGGTTACGGCGAAAGAAAGAGCTGATGAATTATATAGATATTGTAATAGACACTTAAAGGATAAACATTTTAAAGAAGAAATACATAATAAATTATATAGAATTTTTTACTATGATTGTCCTCCAATTGATAAACAAGTTTATCACCCTTTATTGAAAAGAAATATAAATTTTGCTCAAAGTGATACTAAAAAATGGACAGAAGATTTTTTCAAAGAAATAAGTAAAAAGAGAAAAGTTGCATTAAGATTAGGGGAATTAAGTGAATCTTCAGTTGAATATAATCTAAAATACTCTAGTACAAAAAAATTACTGAATGGAAGTATTGAGCTAAACGATTTGGAAGAAAAAGACTTCACCTTATCATTGAAACAAAAAGGTGTTGATATGAAAATAGGTTTAGACATTGCTTCATTAGCATTTAAACATCAAGTAGATAAAATTGTTTTAATAGCTGGGGATAGTGATTTTGTGCCTGCTGCTAAATTAGCAAGAACAGAAGGGATTGATTTTGTGTTAGATTCTTTAGGTTCTGATATTAGAGATAGCCTTTCGCTGCATATAGATGGTAGACGTACTTGTGACGATAAGTATAAAATTAATTAGATTAATACTAGCTAAATATAAATCTTTTTAACTTTAACCGTATCTTAATTGATACGGTTATTTTTTTATTTACATACACGAACACTTATCTAGATACTAAGCTTTTTTGTGTGAAAAAGTTAGAACACTATCGTTGATATAAATGAATGTTTGTTACTCAATATCTTAGAATCAATCAGATTTTAAGAAGATTAACACTTGTGAAGAGTCAATATTTTTTATAGTAGCATAATTTTGAAAAAAAGTAGTTACAACGTTACTATTAAGATTATAAAGATACAATTAATTTTAAGATAGGAAGATTTGTGTGAGTGAAAGTAAAGAATTGATAAGAGGTACTTTCTTAATCACGTTTAGTATATTAATTACTAAAATATTGGGTGTAATTTATATTATTCCATTCTATGCAATTATTGGTGGAGAAAAAAACTTGGCACCTTTCAACTATGCCTATACACCCTATAATATTGCGATTGCAATTGCAACTGCAGGCGTGCCGTTAGCAGCTTCAAAATATGTTTCTAAATATAATGCATTAGGTGCATACAGAATAAGTCAAAAGTTATATAAATCCAGTTTTATTGTTATGACCGTAACGGGTTTTATTGGCTTTGTAATCCTTTATTTAGTAGCACCGAGCATAGCTTCAATTACTTTAGCTAATAAAGGTGATATGCATGATGGTTGGTCTGTAGAAGAGATTACTTGGATTATAAGAATTATTAGTGTTGTTGTGATTTTTATTCCTATATTAGCTACATGGCGTGGAGTGTTTCAAGGTTATAAATCAATGGGGCCTACGGCTGTTTCAGAAGTTATTGAACAAGTTGCACGTATTTTATTTATTTTAATTGGTAGTTATTTAGTACTTAATGTATTTAATGGGAGTATGCTTGCAGCAAATGGTATAGCTACTTTTGCCGCTGCTATTGGTGCGATTGCAGCTATTTTCGTATTATGGTATTACTGGCGTAAGAGAAAACCTAATATTGAAAGTATGGTTGTAAAGGATTATACAGAAATTAATGTTTCTTATGGAAAAATGTATAAAGAAATTATTTCCTATAGTATTCCGTTTGTTATAGTAAGTTTGAATTTTCCTTTGTTTAATTTAGTGGATCAATTTACACATAACAAAGCGTTAAGTATTGCAGGAGTACCAAGAAATTTACATGATGGTTTATTTACAATTTTGAATATGACAACAAATAAAATTGTGATGATACCTACATCATTATCAGCAGGTTTTGCAGTAAGTTTAATTCCATTTATTACTAAATCTTATGCATCGGGTAAACTAAATGAAATGCACAGACAAATACGTACATCTTTGGGTGTTTTAATGTACATAACAGTTCCAGCAAGTTTAGGTATAATGGCACTTGCATTACCTTTATATACTGTTTTCTATAAACCTAGTATTGTTGGTAGTCATATGTTGTTTTATTATGCACCAGTAGCAATATTAATCGCTTTACTAAGTGTTACAGCTTCAATGTTACAAGGGATTGATAAACAAAAATTAACTGTTTTTGTAATTTTAGCGTCTGTAGTGATAAAAATAATACTGAATACTCCTTTAATTGTAACTTTCCACTCAACTGGAGCAATTTTAAGTACAGCAATAGCATTATTATTTGCAGTAATATGTAATTTTTATATACTTAAAAAATATGCGAAATTTAATTTTTTCGAAACTTGGTTACATTTCGGAAAAATATTTATGTATGGTTTTATCATGATGATTGCAGTAGAATTAACATTTTTTATTTTGCAATTATTCATTTCAACAGAATCAAAAATTGGTTCGCTGACTATTCTTGTAATTAGTATAGGTGTAGGTATTTTGGTCTACGGTAGTATGACTATGAGGGCAAGATTGGCAGATCAATTTTTAGGAGATATACCAAATAAAATTAGATTTAGGTTAGGTATTGAAAAATGAGATTAGTTAAACGAATAGAAGATAACTTTTAAGGGCAAAAAAAGGGCATAATTTTGATGATAAGGGCAAGCGTATGAATATGTTTGTTGGAAACATACGCCTATAATCATTGATATAAAGGTATTTTGATAGTGAATGAAATGATATAAAATTCACCTATATAAAAGAAGAACAATAGTATATAACTTATTGTTAAACCCCGTAAGTATAGGCTTACGGGGTTATTTTTGTGTTTTGAAAATTAGAAGAAAGGTAAATAAAGTGAAATATTTTACATAAAAGCTTGTGTATCTATAATTAAAATATAATAATATTATTATATGATTTTTATTATAAGTGAGTGCATTGAAAAAATTTTTAACCTCTATTTTAATAGTGTTTTTATTTTTAGTTTCATGTGATAATCTTAAAAACGATAATCAAAGTAAAAGTTATAAATCAAATGAAGATGTTATTCAATTAAAGGAAGATAAACTAGTTTTAGGAAATGAAATTGTCAAAATAAAAAGACGTTAATTCAAAGAGAAAATATTAAACATTTTAAACGATATAGAACGTGGATGATGCAAAATAATGAGAAGATAAATAAAGGTGAATATAAAAAAGGAATGATGATTTATCGCCTAAGAAATGCACAAAAAATAGTATTCCAAGCTAAATACACGAAAAACGGTAAAAAGCTAGGAGAAAAAGATTATCCAATATCGGAACTAACGATAGTGGATTTAAATTAAGTTATTGTTGATTAAAGTTGTAGTTGTTTTATAGAGTGATATGATTATCATAGATATCAATAAAATAAAAACGATAATGTATTATAAAAAGCTAAGGTAATACGTTTCATATTTACTTAACAGAAACGTACTATCTTAGCTTTTCATCTTGTCTCACAGGTGTTACATTCGTATATCTACTTCATCTAAATGCTTTTGATGCTCTTTCACTTTACTTTCTAAAAACATCTGGTATGGAGCATTGAAAAAGTCTGCTAAATGCATTGCATCATTAAATATAGGTTCGTGATAATGATTTTCCCACTTCCATATCTGATGCGCCTCGTAATGTGTACCATATTTAGCATTTAATTGCCGTGCTAATTCTTCGATTTCTAAATGTTCTTTAGTTCTCAAGTTATATAGAATATGTAAATTCACTCACTACATCTTCTATTCTTGATGGAATAATCTTAGGTGCTTTATAGATGTCATTGTACCCTATTATTATAATATAACAATTTTAATGAGTTATGAAGCTGATATGTGTCATTATTTTAAAAATTAATGCCAATTAGTGATTAAATTTTTTATTTTTAGAATCTAGCTTTTCTAAAATATATGATAGGATAGCACAAATAATTATAATGATAATGAGTGTAGTGAACACATATACTTGAATGCTTTGTATATTAAAACCAATCTCAAATTGACCATGTAAATGTCCATTAACAGAGAAATTCAATGCAATAATTGTAATTATTGCAAGTAATGAGAGAAAAACTATAATCTGAACGATTTGATTTATAACTCTATATTTATTTTTCTGATTCATAAAAATTGCCTACTTTTATTAATATTTTATGTGAAAAGTGATTTTCTAACACACAATAAAAATAGTTTAACATAATTGAATTAGAGGTAATAATGATAAATTTTAAGAAGATAAAAATAAATTTATTTTTGGTATTAAAATAAAATTTCCATAAAAATGGTTTAATGATTTTCACAAGGGGTATCAAGTAATAATGAATAAATACTAATAAGTAAAGGAGATAATCATTATGTTTGGATTAATAGGTATGATTATTGTCGGCGGTATCATTGGTTGGATCGCTGGTTTAATTTTAGGTAAAGATATTCCAGGTGGAATTTTAGGTAATATTATTGCTGGTATTATTGGATCATGGGTTGGTACTTTGATTTTTGGTCATTGGGGTCCACAATTAGGTAAAATTCATATTTTCCCAGCATTAATCGGCTCAATTGTTTTAATTTTCATTGTTTCATTAATTTTAAAAGCATTAAGAAAAAAATAACATGCACAATTTTTAAGAATGGTCTTTATTTTTCATAAAGGCCATTTTTTCTCTTTAAATAGCAGTTTTAGCACAAAAAAGAGGATGACGCTAGGTTACGTCATCCAGGAGTATTATGTTCATGAATATAAAAGACTTTGTAGTTAATTTTTAACTATATCTTTATAGTATCATGATTGTCATTTATCTGACAACATTTAAGGTTTTGATTTTTAAAATTTCCAATATTATTACTTTAGAGGGAAGCCTGCGGGAAGGTTTAAATCCTAGTGTTGAGTATGTAATAATGATTTATATTACGACATCTAGGAGGTTTCGAATGGAAGGTTTATTATTGTTCCAGGTCCAGATTTTATCATTGTAATGAAAAATACGATTAATTCTAGTAAGATGAATGGATTTATGGCTGCATTTGGTATCACTACGGGTCATATTTTATATTCTTCGTTAGCTATATTTGGAATTATGTACATACTTACAAGTTTACATTTTATTTTTTAACAATTAAGATTCTCGGTGCATGTTACCTTATTTATTTAGGTGTAAAAAGTATAATTAGTGCACATAGTGAAAGCATTAGCTAAGCTATTTAACGTCTTATAGGCAAGGATTTCTAAGGACGAGTCTTAATCCTAAAGCATTGTTATTTTATGTCAGCATATTTCCTCAATTTCTTTCAAACGGAGGTATTCATATTGAAATCTAAAGTTGCACTCTTCGCATTTTCAGTAGTTGCTGTAACAAGCTTATGGTCCCTATTCTGTGTATTTATTTTTCAATATATTAAATTATTGTTTAGTAAGCCTAAGTTTAAAGCAGTATTTGGTTATATTGTAGGATTCGTATTAATTGGCTTATCAATTAATTTATTACTTAGTAAAAGTAGTTGATATAAAAAAGGTGATATCAAGTGAAAATTTATTTGGTTAGGCATGGGGAATCGCAATCTAATTATGATAACGCACATGGTCATCCATATTTTTGTGGACAATTAGACGTCCAGCATGTATATGTATATGATTAACTAAGAACCAAACATACTTATAATGGAATCTTCCCTTATGACATACCCACTACTTATTCAAGAAAATTAAGAGAACGTTCTTTAGGAGTCTTTGAAGGTAAGAGTAAACAAGAAATAAGTCATGACATACGATATGAAAAAAATTTTAGACATAGTTTTACATAGAGCCACCTAAAGGTGAAAGTTATCAAGATGTTTACTCGTTTATTTTGGAAAGGTAAATAAAGAGGAAGCAATAAATACTGACATCATCAATTGCCAACCTTATTTAATTGAAAAATAGTAATAGTGAGATGTAAAAGGTATATGTTGCTTTTCTGCGTCTCACTTTTTATAATAGTTAATTTACTTTTTAATAAAGATTTTAAGAGGTTTAACGATTTACTGCAAGTGTGAAGATTATACTAATGCAGATTAGGATTGAGGTTAATAGAGCCATTAATGTAATAGGTATGTCTCCTATTATAATGTAACGATTGCAAAGATAACCCATAACATAATTGCACTCATTTGCATTATGGCTGATATCACTCTGCAAACGATATGATTAAAGATGCCTAATATAAGAGCAGGTAAAGCCATGAGGACGATTGAGTTAATTGCTGTTATTATTGTAATGGGATTATCATAGGTAATGGTATGTGGACCTGTTGGATATTTTGCTGTGACAAGTATTAGCGCAACTGTTGATAAAATAGCTAAAGTAATAAATGCTAGACGTTTTTCATCATTATTCTCCCCTGTTTTGAATTTTAAAAAATAGAAAATATATAAATAAATAACGAGTTGTTATTATTGAGTAACAATTAGTATAAACTGTCAAAATGACGTAAATAGCTGTCTTAGAATAATTAAAATTATTTATTAAATACTTTTGTATCTATTCCTTTTTTCTTAAGGAAGCTTGTAATTTTATCCTGCTGTTTTTTGTTGACGTCACCAGAATATTTAGTTGGTATATCTACCACGTTAATAGAGTTTTGAGGTTGATAATTTAATTTTTCAATATCTTCATCTACATTTGCAATCGTACTGTTTAAAGCATGGAAGTATTTTATAATACGTTGTGTAGGATTTTTGTATTCTTTAGGTATGTTGTTATTATTTACAAACTTTTTAAAATGTAAGTCATTTTTAACAGCTAAGTTAGATAACTCACTTAATTTATTGGCTTGAGATTTCGTGATTTTAGGGTTGCTATCACTTTGCTTATCTAACTTATGTTGCATTACGTATTTATTATCTAAGACGTCACTATTAACTCGTAAGTATTGTTTTAAAGCTTTTTTCATTTCAGCTTCATTAATCTTTTGACCTTTTTTATTAGAAGTGAAAATATCTTTTTCTTTAATCGTTTTCGCATGTTTAGGTGCAAGCACACTACTGTGATTATCTTGATTATTGTCTTCGCTAGTATTAGAACAAGCCGTAAGTACTAATGAGAATGTTAGCGTCAAACATGCAATGATTCTCTTTTTCATAGGTTTAAGTAACTCCTTTTAGATCTCTATTATCAAGTAAGATTGTTTATCATTTTTATACATCTATTAGATTATCATTTATCAAAAAATTTTTGAATGTTTTAGAACAAGGTTCATCTTTAGTTTTGACTATTTTATGGCGGGGAATATAGATGAAATCGGTATTGAATTCACTAAGAAGGTCAGAAAAAATTAAAAGTAAGAACGTCTAATAAAAAAAAGAGCCTTAAACTTCTAAGGCTCTATTGATGTAAATGGTAATAGATAAATATTTAGAATTAGTTTCTAATAATATAGTCGAATGCATTGAGGGCTGCGTTAGCACCAGCGCCCATAGAAATAATAATTTGTTTATTTTTCTGATCAGTTACATCACCAGCTGCAAAAATACCTGGAACGTTTGTAGCGTTATCACGATTAATCACGACTTCACCACGTTCGTTCAACTCAATCAAATCTTGTAACCAAGACGTATTAGGTATTAATCCAATTTGAACAAAGATACCATCTAAATTAACAACTTGCGACTCACCAGTATTTAAATCTTCGTAACTAATACCAGTTACATAATCGTCACCGATGACTTCAGTTGTTTTAGCACTTGTTTTAATATCAACGTTAGATAATGAACGTAAACGGTTTTGTAATACATTATCCGCTTTCAGTTCAGAAGCGTACTCAAATAATGTTACGTGTTTAACAATTTCGGCTAAATCAATAGCAGCTTCGACACCAGAGTTACCACCGCCAATAACAGCTACATCTTTGTTTTCGAATAGAGGGCCATCACAGTGAGGGCAGAACGCCACACCTTTATTAATTAAACGATCTTCACCTGGTATATTTAGTTTACGCCAACTTGCACCTGTAGAAATGATGACAGTTTTACTTTTTAGAACAGCATCATTCTCTAAAGTAACTTTAATAGCTGAATCTGTTTTTTCAATGTTTGTAGCGCGAATGCCAGTCATTGTGTCGATATCATATTGTGCAATGTGTTCTGCAAGATTTGAAGAGAACTCTGAGCCAGTTGTTTCTTTAATTGTAATGAAGTTCTCGATGCCAGCAGTATCATTTACTTGACCACCGATACGGTCGGCAACGATACCTGTACGTAACCCTTTACGAGCAGTATAGATTGCAGCACTACCACTTGCCGGGCCACCACCGATAATTAATACATCATAAGGATCTTTATCATAAAACTCAGAAGCATCTTGTGTGCTTCCTAATTTTGTTAGAATATCTTGGATTGTCATACGGCCATTGCCGAATTCTTGTCCATCTAAGAATACAGCTGGAACTGCCATGATATTTTCTGATTCTTCACGGAAAATAGCACCATCAATCATTGTATGTGCAATATTAGGATTGAAAACACTCATGAAGTTTAGCGCTTGTACTACATCGGGACATTTTTGACAAGTTAAACTAACAAAAGTCTCGAAATGAAATGGACCTTCGAGGCCTTTAATTTGATCGATAATTGATTGTTTTTCTTTAGGCGTACGTCCGCTTACTTGCAGAATAGCTAACACAAGTGAGTTGAATTCATGTCCTAAAGGGATACCAGCAAACGTAATATCTGTTTCTTCACCAGGACGGTTAACAGAAAAACTAGGTGTACGTTTTAAAGACTTTTCAGTTACTGTGATACGTGCTGACATATCAGCAATCTCATTGAGTAACTCTTTTAATTCATTAGATTTATCATCAGAGCCAAGGCTAGCGACGAATTCAACGTCGCCTTCCATGAGCTCAAGTAATTGTTGCAATTGTTGCTTTAAATCAGCATTAAGCATGTTTTAATGCCTCCTTAGATTTTACCCACTAAGTCTAAACCGGGTTGCAATGATTCTGAACCTTCTTCCCATTTAGCTGGGCATACTTCACCTGGATGTTGACGAACATATTGAGCGGCTTTAATTTTATTTACTAACGTGCTTGCGTCACGGCCGATACCGTCAGCATTGATTTCAGCTGCTTGAACAACGCCGTCAGGGTCAATAATAAATGTACCACGTTGTGCTAAACCAGCTTCTTCATCTAATACATCAAAATTACGAGTAATTGTTTGCGATGGATCACCAATCATTTTATATTCAAGTTTACTGATTGCATCAGAATGATCGTGCCAAGCTTTGTGTACAAAGTGAGTATCAGTTGATACTGAGAATACATTAACGCCTAATTCTTGTAATTTAGCGTATTGATTTTGTAAATCTTCTAATTCTGTAGGGCATACGAATGAGAAGTCAGCAGGATAGAAACATACTACGCTCCAAGAACCCTTGAAATCTTCTTGTGAAACTTCTTTAAATTTGTCGTTTTTTGGATCATAAGCTTGTGCTGTGAAAGGTAAAATTTCTTTATTGATTAAAGACATAGGTAAATTCCTCCTGAAAAGTTAAGTATTAATTAGAATTACTTAAAATAATTGCTTGTTTATAATAATTCTAATCTCTTGATTAGTATTATTACATCTAGATTTTAAATAGTCAACTTGTGAAACTCAATAATTTCTAAAATAAATGATAAAATGCATAATTGTGCGAGTTTTAAAACGTTTAGAAATTGCTTTAATACGCAAAACAACTGTTGAGATAGTTACATATTCTGTTTGAAATTTAATATTAAAATAATTGGTTTTTAACATAATATTCTCAACTAAAAATAACTTATTGATAATGAGGTGTAATTTTATTACATCTACAATAACATCATAACATTTATAATCCTTGTATTTCTTCTCTGAGAGTTTTATACATTTATAATATTAAAATTATAATGACCTCAATATATAAAATTAACCATATATTTATTTAGTTACAGTGAACTCGACCCGCTATACTCAGCACGATATGTTCCATAATCTAATGTTAAGGGTGAAATAAATGTTCCAGAAGATATAATATCTCCTTTCTTTAATCGTTTGCTATGAGAATGTAACTTTTTAATCAAACATTGCAGTGAATTTGAAGGATTACCTAATACTTCAGAAGACGGCCCTGTAGCAATTAAATTTCCATCTTTATATAAATTTAAATGAACATTTGCAAATGTATTTATATCAAGCGGATCTCCTTCGTTGACAATAATAATTATTCCAGTACCTGTATTATCAACAATTAAGTCTGCTAATGTGAAATTAGAGAACCAATTTTTATATCTTGCATCCTATACCTGCAGCAATTTGTGTGTTAAGTATAATTGTTTGCAAATCTGCGTCATAAGGTAAGTCTTCTTTTACAATAAATATGATTTCAGGTTCTAGTAATGGAGTGAATAATTGAGAAAGTGATACATTTTTGTTTCCCTTTATAATTTTATTGGATAAAATTGTGCCGTATGCAGGTTCATCAGTTTGTGCAATGGATTGGGTAGTCTTACTTGTCATACTTACCTTATAACCAGCTATTGTTGAATGGTCTTTAAACTTTAATTGATTAATTCATTCATCTTGAGTTAAATAGGCCTCATCTTCATTTAAATCATAAGTCTTGCTTATAAATTCAATAGGTTTTTTATTTCTAAAAGCATTAAATAATTCGTGAGCTACTTTGTTGTTAGCTTGAGTCATCAAATCTCCCTTTTAAAATGTATGAAAATTATTACTATTATGATAACTTTATGGTAAAAAGTGTGCAAATAAATTTAAATATATTTCATTTAGGGTATAAAATATTAAAAGATATAAACAAAAGCGTGTAGTACTTATATAATGGGAGTGAATATTGTGTCAGATTACGTTTATGATTTAATGAAAAAGCATCATTCAGTAAGAAAATTTAAAAAGCATACTCTAAGTGAGGAAACAGTAAAAAAATTAGTTGAAGCAGGTCAAAGTGCTTCAACATCGAGCTATCTTCAAACATATTCAATTATAGGTGTGGAAGATCCAAAAATTAAAGAAAATTTAAAAGAAGTATCTGGACAACCGTATGTGTTAGAGAATGGATATTTGTTTGTATTTGTTTTAGATTATTATCGCCATAAACTCGTTGATGAGAAAGCTGAGTCAAATATGGAAATCTCTTATGGTTCTGCAGAAGGATTATTAGTAGGTACAATTGATGTTGCATTAGTAGCTCAAAACATGGCTGTTGTCGCGGAAGATATGGGTTACGGCATTGTATACTTGGGCTCATTACGTAATGACGTAGCGCGTGTGCGTGAAATTTTAGACTTACCTGAGTATACATTTCCACTATTTGGTATGGCCGTAGGTGTACCTGCTGATGAAGAAAATGGTTCTCCTAAACCACGCTTACCACTTGAGCATGTATTCCATAAAAACTATTACGATGCTAGTAATGATCAACAACGACGAGAATTAGAAAAATATGATACAGTCGTGAGCGATTATTATACAGAACGTACGAATGGAGAACGTTCTGAAACATGGTCTCGACAAATTGAAACATTTTTAGGACGGAAAACTCGCCTAGATATGTTAGATGAATTAAGAAAAGCAGGATTAATTAAGCGATAGATATTCAATACTAAAGGACACAAGTACTATTTCATAAGTATAGGTGTCCATTTATTTTTTTAGATTTTAAATGCAAAAAGTATATCAACAATTAATAATAATATTTATAAAACTATGGATAAGATTGTCTAAAATTAAGTGAAAAAACTATCTAAATCGAAAAGTGTAC
Source organism: Staphylococcus saccharolyticus (assembly GCF_900458815.1). Lineage (NCBI taxonomy): Bacteria > Bacillati > Bacillota > Bacilli > Caryophanales > Staphylococcaceae > Staphylococcus > Staphylococcus saccharolyticus. The sequence goes on along the minus strand of NZ_UHDZ01000001.1, from coordinate 2,271,595 downwards.
TACCAATATTGTAAAACTTAGAATTATGAGTTGCCATTACAATTGTTGTGCCTTCTTGGTTAAGAGATTTAAAAATTTTTATGATATCTAAAGCATTTTTTCATCTAAATTACTTGTAGGTTCATCTGCAAATATTATAGTTGGTTGTTTAAGAATTGCTCTAGCAATAGCGATACGCTGTTGTTCTCCTCCGCTACATGTAAAGACTGTTCTACTAAGTATTTCTTTTTTTAATCCAACAAACTGAATTACTTTTATGATTTTAGATTGATCTTTTTTAGATACATTTAAAGGCAAGGTAAGATTATATAGCACTGTATGATTTTCCAATAAACCATAATTTTGATAAATGTACGCTATATCTTCTTTTTTAAACTTTCTAATTAGAGATGGCGACTTTGGAAATTGATTTTTAAAAGTAATTTCACCACTTGTTGGGGGCTAGAGTAAACTAATAATATTTAAGAGTGTTGATTTACCTTGTCCGCTTTTACCTTTTATTATGACAAAGTCATTCTTGTTAATAGTAAGGTTGATGTTTTTTAAAATATAATTATTATTGAATTTTTTGGATATGTTCTTTAATTCAATCATGGTTTACTCTTTCCCTTTCAAAATTTCGTTCTTATTTTTTCTGTTTAAAGTCATAAATTCTATACTAAGTAAAATGGCTTCAAAGGTACATATACAACAACAAATTAAAATTCCAAAAATGAAATGATTTTTTATTAACATAATAAGTAATAGAATATTGAGTAGTGTTATAAATATAAATTTATGAGCTCTCCAAGTGCTATATCCTAGAATATATTTAATAAAAATAAGATATTTTCAATTTGTAAAATAAAGATGTATAGCAGTAAGCATTGAAGTAATAAATACCATAAAAGTATTGAGCGTTAGAGTTAAAAATTTTACTATTTCGGTTTTTAAATTACTGATGTCATCGACTTTAGTGTCATATATAGATTGTATAGAAGTAATGTCACCCAGTAGATTATATTTTTTTAATAATGGTTTAATACTTTCATAAGGGTTATGCTTCTTACTTTCGAAGAAATAACATTCAGTCATATAATGTTGATAATTTCTAATACTAGTATTACCAGTTTCGACGATAGCAATAGGAGCATTAATAGTATTATTTTTTCCTCCTATGTCTTTATTATAAGTAGGGTATTTAGAATCATTTTTTACATAGATAATATTTATACTTAAAGGTGTTTTAACTTTTCTATAATCATCTTTCAAAGTGCGTTTAAATTGAAAGTCATCTAAGAAATTATTTTTGATTGCTTTTTCATAGTGTTTAAATTTACTTGGTACAAGAATGTTTCGCGTATGGTTGTTATGATGAATGCTTTTTAAAACATTTTGACTATTTTCTGTATCGATATGATGACGTTTTAAATAATTTTGATCGATTGTAATTGATTTCCCATTAGGTTCAATCTCATTATTTTATCTTCATTTAAAACATATAATGGGTCACCTTCATCCTCTCCATCGAAATTTTCAGTATCTATCAAGAAGCCAAAATTGTCTTTGCTTTTAAAAAGTTTTTCAAGTTTTTATCTTGTACCAATTCCAATGATTTATTATGAACTACGCCATTATCTTGTACTTCAGGTTGGTATACGTTTTTTGTATTTTCCCAACTATTCATTGAAAATATCTTTGACTGAAGTTTTTGGGTATTATTGATAACTTTATTTATTGATGAATATAAAAATAATGACATGATTATAGCTAGTAAAATATAGAGATACAAAACTAATTTTATGTTGACTTTGTTTTTATTGATAGAGAATCCTTTTTGAAAACAATTTAGAGATATTATTGTAATAGTAATAAGCAGAATAATATTCAGTAACATCGTTAAGGTAATTATAATTAGTAAATATAGTAAGTGACTATCCTTATAAATAATTAAATATATAAGTATAGTGAAAATTATAGAAAATATAATGTATGAACTAATAACATTTTTTAATTCCCTCATAATGAACATGAATAAATTTCTTTTAGAGTAACCTAAGTCAGATAAAATTTTTAAATCTCTTTTATTTCGTTGAACGTAGTGACAATAAACAATAAATGTTAAAAGATCTAATAAAAAAAGAAGTGACAAATAAGATAAAATATTTAGAGTTTTAGACGTTTCTACTTCTCCTGCGTGTTGGTTAATAAGTGAAACTAATCTTTCTTTATCTTCTGTCTTACCAGTCATATAGTATGTCCCAGTTGGGGAAATTTGTATGTTTCTTTTTCTCACTCGTCTCATTGTAAATTATTTTCTCGTGACCATTTATTATTGTGTTGTAAACTGATAGTTCTTTGACTGTGTTTGTAATTACTAAACTAAAAAATATTGTGAATACTAGCAATAAATTTAAAATGATTTTTTTCATAAAAAATCCTCTCATTAAATAAAACATCCACCTATAATGGTAGGTGCCACTATTAATCTATGAATAGAGTTATGTGTGATCATAAAAAGCTTCATTACCATGCTTTGTTCTTTTTAAAACTGCATCTGACCAATGTCCTTTGGCTTTCCATTCACCACTTTTATGTGTACCATTCCCATTTATAACTGAAGCATGCCCCTGATGAGTATAGTGTTTATACTTTGATATTACACTCTTATTAGTAGTGCCTCTAATCCAGTAACCGCCTGATTTTCTTCCTTTTTGAATTGCTCGTAAAGAAGTAGTAAAATCATAGGTTTTTGATGATTTTAAACCATGATAGTTATCTACGTTTCAGAGCCACTATTTGAATTAAGCGTATTTGCATCTGCATCTCCAATTATTACTAACCCACTTATCCCAGTTACAAGTACCGAAGTAAGAATTAATTGTGTTTTCATGAATGATAACCTCCTCAAATTTATTTGTACAATTGCAATATGCAACTTTAATATACATGTGCAACTGAACTGGAGCGACCATGGTAGCTAACATAGCGGGATAAATACCGGCACAGCCATTTTGTCCAATTGATAAACCGAACGTTGCAGAAAAGTTTGCTATTCCTTCAGGTACACCTAAACGTTGTGTTTGAGTCTGAACATTTAATGGTAATGAACCTGCACTTGAACGTGAAGTAAATGCAAAGATAAGTATTTCTAGAGTCTTTTTCACGTATTTAAATGGATTAATCCCTAAAACACTTAGAATAATTAAATGTATTATATACATTGTGATAAGTGCTGCATATGAAGCAATCAAAAATTTGCCAAGTGTCCAAATCGTTGAAAAATCACTTGTCGCCAATGTTGAAGCCATGATAGCTAAGATACCATATGGGGTTAAACGTAAAACAAAAGTTACGATTGCCATTACGATTGAGTATACAGCTTCGATACCACGTTTTAATAAATTACCGTGTTCTGGGTGTTTACGTGCAACTCTAAAGTAAGCAAAACCTACAAATGTTGCAAATATTACCACAGCAATCGTAGAAGTTGTACGTTGACCTGTAAAGTCTAAAAATGGATTGCTTGGTAACTAGAATTTGTTGAGGTAGTGTATTGGCTGTTAAATCTTTAGCTTGTTTACTAATTTCGCTTCCACGTGAATGTTCGGCATTACCGAGATCGATAGATGAAGCATCTAAACCAAATATTAATGCATAAATGATACCAACTATAGCTGCAATCGCTACGGTACCTATTAAAAACATGAAAAATAAAGGAGACGATTTTAGCAAATTTTTCCCCAATTTGAATTTTACTAAAAGTGGCGACAATAGAAATGAAAATAAGTGGCATTACAATCATTTGTAGTAAAGCTGCGTAACCGTCACCGACAATGCTAAACCAATCTGTAGACTGTTTGAGTACATTAGATTGAGTTCCATAAATGAGATGTAAAATAATACCCAATGCAATGCCTATGCCTAAAGCTGTAAATACGCGTTTAGGAAATGAAACATGCTTTCTAGCCATTGTGTTTAACATGATAATGAAGCTAACTAGTATTCTGACATATATAATAAGGATAATGAACATGAATATATAATTCAAGTAATCTGATATTAGTTATAATCTTGATAATATTCATAAATATTTAAAGGAACTTCATTCTTAAAATACTAAATTAAATTTTGAAGTGAGCAATTTAATATTTTAGATGAGGTAAAAGCTAAAAAAGGAGATTAATGATTGCTTGAATAAAAGGGGTGTAATTGAAAACAGAGCCATTAATGTTACCTATTAAAAATAAAATGCATACTACAGAACGATCGTTAAGTAGTATGCATAATACAAGTGAAGCTTTAATACTTTTAATGATTTAACTTAATAATTTAAGTTGCATTTATAGGTTAAATAAACGAGCGAAGAATCCTTTTTTCTCTTCTTTAGGTTGCTGATGATTAACAGGTGAGTTTGAAGACTCCATTGAAGTTGAATGAGATTCAGCCTCTGATTCAGATTTTTCTGAGCTCGTTACATGAGTCGACTCTGACGTACTTATACTTGTAGAAGTGCTTCCAGAAATAGAATCGCTACCTATATCACTTTCTGATGTTGTAGTGGAATTAGAAATCGATTTAGATCCGCTATCAGAAGTGCTTAGAGAATTACTAACTGGTTCAGACTGTCCCATACTTGCAGAAGCATGACTATTACTTAATGAACCACTATTTGACATTGAAGTGAAATGACTTTGTAATTGGCTGTCTTTCAAATCATTTGCCTTAGCAATATCTTTAGCTTGCTCTTTTTGAGATGTTTGGATGGCTTCTTGAGATGTTTGAATTAATTTTAAGGATTCAGTGTTTGCGTCAATCTTTGTTGTAATATCTGTCTGTAATTCCTTAAGTTCTTGTTGTTGCTGATGAACTTGATTAATCATTTGGCCAAGCATTTGACGTTCTTCACTCATTTTTTGAATTTCAGTACGTAAGTCTTTTACGAGTTGAGCAACTTTTTGATTAGTAGGTAGTTGACTATCATCATCTTTAACAATGACTTGTAAAAAATCTTTTTCTTTTTCTAATTCATCGAATGCTAAATCGTAGCTATTTGTTTGCTTTACTTTATTAGCGATATCTCTAAATAATTCGATATCTTCCTCTTTAAAGTCTGTAGCTTCACGTCCTCGATATTCAGTCTTACTAAGACGGTACCCTCGTTCCTCTAAATGTTGAACAATTTTGCGGACTTGTTTTTCGCTTAGTTCAACACGTTGTGCAAATTCTTTTGTTAACATTGAAAAAGTCCCTTCATAATATAGTTTATGTATAGTGACGTTTGTCTTCGGCCAGTTAAACGTCAGTCTTACCTAATATGATAGTTTACCTTTTCTTTAATACGATTTCAAGTATACTTATAAAGGCTTTTTTAAATTCATTTCTTCTAAAAGAGGGTAAATAATATCTCTTGAAATACCGTTAGCGAATACGTATTTCAATATATAATTGGATTTAACACTTGTGCCATAAATATCTTTAGTTAAATCAATATTTGCTTTTATAAACAAATCGACTCTTTGAGATGTTTCCATGATATTATAGTTTGGATGAATGTAGTCAATTTCCTCTTGCTTTTTAAATCCATTCTCAAATAAAAATTGGCGTCGATGTTCCAAAATATTCTCCTGTTTAGCATCAATATGTGCAGGAGATGGTTCCCTTGGGACTTCCAACATAATAAAATTAATATCTCGATGATGTACCTCATGAGATAGACGGTTTAATTGTTTTTCAACCTCTTCTAGAGTTAAAGATATCAATTCGTCATGCTTTGAACCGTCCTGAGCAATTAAATAGATAAGGAAGGCAACGTTGGTTGTAGCTTCATAATGTGCAGTGGCTAAACTTATGACATGATTATTTTCAATACCTACTACAAAGGCATAATCATTCTTTGTTTTATTGTTTTCAATAGAGCGTTTAAAAATTGTACTATCCTCATTTAAGCCAATGTCTAATTTCGCATCATATAGTTTAAGGGCTTCTCTGAACAATGGGTCTTTAGCTGATTCAATTGATTTAAATTTCATATTAATCCTCCCAAGGTTACAAGTTTTTAAATCTTGATTTTTCATCGCTGTTCTAATTATAATAAAAAACACCACAATGTTGTGCATGATTGCGCAAACATTACGGTGCATTGTCTCAATCATTCTTAGCAAATCAATTATGATTTAGGTCCTTTAGATTCAGCAGCATAGTGGGTAATATCAACGTCTTCATAAGCAGCGTTATTATCTTCAACTTCATCGTGAGAAGAATGATCACTATTTGCTACAACTAACATTTTATCATTTAAAATATCTTGTTTATGTTCTTCTAATTCTTTGTCAGATAAATTATAACGAGAAAGTACAGCTTCTTCACCGTCTTCACCAGTTAGTAATCGAGACATACGGTCGCTGAAAGAACCGCTTGTAGCCATTAATGAAATTTGAGAATTGTGTAAGTCATCTAAATGTAATTTACTTCTACTAATTACGGCTAATTCAGTTTCTAAGTATCCTTCTGATTTCTTTTGGTTAATAACTTTATATAATTCATCTTTGTCATTAACTACAGTAATTTCTGCCACAGATTATCGCCCCTTTAAATTTAACTTGTTTTACCAACGTTATACCCTAGTCTGTTTTTATAAAACTTTTACATACATAATTATATAATTTTGAGCTAAATTTTTTTCAATGGTAATCCATTCAGAAAATTAAAACGCTTACATTAAAAAGTTGTTTTCTGAACTTTGAACATATTTTTAATCATATTGAAAATACATAAAAAATTTGCTATCATCATTAAATAATTTATATGACTCATATAATCTAAAGAATATGGCTTTGGAAGTTTCTACCGTGTCGCCATAAACGACATGACTATGAGTAACAATACAATACATTAAGAGCAGTTTAAATCGCTAAAGCAACACAAAGAGAAACGTGTTTGATATACCTACTTTGCTTCATGATAGGTATTCCTAGACTTATATAACTTTAATACAATTATAGTTCATTTTTATTAAATTAAATAAGGCGTTTTTAGGACTAAGCATGCGTATTTTCATCTTAATTTGCTTCAATGCAAAGTATTGCACGTTCACTCATAGATCCTGAAACTATTGATAGTTAGTTTGAGGATTTTTTTCTTGAAATCAATTATGAATTCATTTGAGGAGGTTTTTTGAGTGGAGTCGTTAGGACGTAAAGTCAAAGAGGATGGCGTAGTCATTGATGAGAAAATTTTAAAAGTAGATGGTTTTTTAAATCATCAAATTGACGCTACACTAATGAATGAAGTAGGTAAAACATTTTATGAAGAGTTTAAAGATTCAGGAATTACTAAAATTTTAACTATTGAGGCTTCTGGTATTGCGCCGGCGATTATGGCTTCTTTCCATTTTGATGTCCCTTGTTTATTTGCTAAAAAAGCAAAACCTAGTACTTTAAAGGATGGTTTTTATAGTACGGAAATTCATTCATTTACTAAAAATAAAACAAGCACAGTCATTGTTTCTGAAGAGTTTTTAGGAGTAGATGATAAAGTGCTAATCATTGATGACTTTTTAGCCAATGGTGATGCATCATTAGGTCTTAATGACATAGTCAATCAGGCAAACGCGACAACTATTGGTGTCGGCATTGTAGTTGAGAAAAGTTTCCAAAACGGGCGTCAACGTTTAGAAGATTCAGGATTAAACGTATCTTCATTGTGTAAAGTAGCCTCATTAAAAGGCAATAAAGTAACACTTCTTGGTGAAGCGTAATGAAAAATTTTATATTAAGCGTACAACATCTGTTAGCTATGTATGCTGGAGCGATTCTTGTTCCAATTATTGTTGGAACGAGTTTGAAATTCTCGCCTGAAGAAATAGCTTATTTAGTTACAGTCGATATTTTTATGTGTGGTGTAGCAACATTTCTTCAAGCGAATAAAATCACTGGTACAGGCTTACCTATTGTACTTGGATGTACTTTTACTGCAGTAGCACCAATGATCCTTATAGGACAGACGAAAGGGCTTGATGAACTTTACGGCTCTCTTTTTGCATCTGGTATTTTAGTTGTAATAATTGCACCCTTCTTTTCACATCTTGTTAAATTTTTCCCTCCGGTTGTAACAGGTAGTGTTGTTACAATCATAGGTGTTAATTTAATGCCAGTCGCTATGAATTATTTGGCAGGTGGTCAAGGTGCCAAAAATTACGGCGATACTAAGAACTTACTTTTAGGTGGCGTAACATTATTAATCATCTTAATCTTACAAAGATTTACAAAGGGATTTTTAAAATCTATTGCCATTCTTATAGGGTTAGCATTAGGTACTGCTTTAGCTAGTGTGTTTGGCATGGTCGATATTAAACAAGTTGGAGATGCACATTGGTTTGGTTTTCCTTTACCGTTTAGATTTTCAGGATTTGGTTTTGATTTAAGTTCAATCCTTGTATTTTTCATTGTTGCAGTTGTAAGTTTAATTGAATCTACTGGTGTTTATCATGCACTGAGTGAAATTACAGGTAAAAAGTTGAATAGAAAGGATTTTCGTAGAGGTTACACTGCGGAAGGTCTAGCCATTATTTTAGGATCAATGTTTAATTCATTCCCTTATACAGCTTATTCACAAAACGTTGGACTTGTGTCATTATCAGGTGCAAAAAAGAATAATGTCATATATGGCATGGTTATCTTACTACTCATTTGTGGATGTATACCTAAGTTAGGTGCTTTAGCAAATATTATTCCATTACCTGTTTTAGGTGGAGCTATGATAGCAATGTTTGGCATGGTTATGGCATATGGGGTAAGTATATTAGGGAATATTAATTTTAAAAGCCAGAGCAATTTATTAATTATAGCAGTTTCAGTGGGATTAGGAGCTGGAATCAGTGCGGTACCTCAAGCATTTAAAGGGTTAGGAGAGCAATTTGCTTGGTTAACACAAAACGGCATTGTACTAGGTGCAATCTCAGCGATAATCTTAAATTTCTTTTTTAACGGTATAAAGTATAAACAAAGTGATGAAAATGTGAAATAATGTAACTAATTTCAAAATAAAATTGGAGGCTGTTTTTAAATGTGGGAAAACAAATTTGCTAAAGAATCTTTGACATTTGACGATGTATTACTCATTCCAGCTGAATCAGATGTTTTGCCAAGTGATGTTGATTTAAGTGTTGAATTATCAGACAAAATCAAATTAAATATTCCTGTTGTTTCTGCGGGTATGGATACAGTAACTGAATCTAAAATGGCAATTGCAATGGCACGTCAAGGTGGTCTAGGTGTAATCCATAAAAACATGGGCATTGAAGAACAAGCAGATGAAGTACAAAAAGTTAAACGTTCAGAAAATGGCGTTATTACTAATCCTTTCTTCCTAACTCCGGACGAAAGTGTTTATGAAGCGGAAGCTTTAATGGGTAAATATCATATCTCAGGTGTTCCAATTGTTGATAATAAATCTGATAGAAATCTTGTAGGCATTTTAACGAATCGTGACTTACGTTTTATTGAAGACTTCTCAATTAAGATTTCTGGTGTAATGACGAAAGACAATTTAATTACTGCACCAGTTGGTACAACTTTAGATGAAGCAGAAGCAATACTTCAAGATCATAAGATTGAAAAACTTCCATTAGTAGAAAATGGTCGTTTAGAAGGTTTAATTACAATTAAAGATATTGAGAAGGTGCTTGAGTTCCCATATGCAGCCAAAGACAAACATGGTAGATTGCTAGCTGCAGCTGCAATCGGTACTTCTAAAGATACTGAAATCCGTGCTCAAAAATTATTTGAAGCGGGTGTTGATGCTTTAATTATTGATACAGCTCATGGTCATTCTAAAGGTGTTATTGAACAAGTTAAACAAATTAAAGAAACATACCCAGCAATTACAGTTGTTGCCGGTAATGTTGCTACTGCAGCAGCGACTCGCGCGTTATTTGAAGCGGGTGCTGATGTTGTAAAAGTAGGTATTGGACCTGGTTCTATCTGTACAACTCGTGTGGTTGCAGGTGTAGGCGTACCTCAAATTACTGCAATTTATGATTGTGCGACAGAAGCACGTAAACATGGTAAGGCGATTATTGCTGATGGCGGTATTAAGTTCTCTGGAGATATTATCAAAGCCTTAGCAGCCGGTGGTCATGCTGTAATGTTAGGTAGCTTGTTAGCGGGTACTGAAGAGAGTCCAGGTGCAACTGAAGTATTCCAAGGTAGACAATATAAAGTGTATCGTGGTATGGGCTCATTAGGTGCAATGGAAAGAGGTTCTAACGACCGTTACTTCCAAGAAGACAAAACACCTAAGAAATTTGTGCCCGAAGGTATTGAAGGACGTACCGCTTACAAAGGACCTTTACAAGATACAGTTTATCAATTAATGGGTGGTGTCAGAGCAGGTATGGGTTATACTGGTTCAAGAGATCTCAAAGAATTGCGTGAAGAAGCTCAATTCACTCGTATGGGTCCAGCCGGTTTAGCTGAAAGTCACCCACATAATGTTCAAATTACTAAAGAATCACCAAACTATTCTTTCTAATGAGCAACATTAATGATTTCATAATTTAAGAGAACGCTCTTCTTAATGGTGTTTGTTCTTGCGTTAAATTCATTTTTAAAAACAAATGAAAGACACCTTGAGGAGCGTTTCTCTCAGCTTTAGATAAAATTATATAATAAAGGAGATTCATTACTATGGAGATGGCGAAAGAGCAAGAGTTAATTCTTGTCTTAGACTTTGGTAGCCAATATAACCAGTTAATTACACGTTGCATTCGTGAAATGGGCGTTTACAGTGAATTACATGATCATGAAATTTCTATTGAGGAAATTAAAAGAATGAATCCAAAAGGTATCGTTCTCTCAGGTGGTCCCAATTCAGTATATGAAGAGGGGTCATTTACAATTAATCCGGAAATATATAATCTAGGTATTCCTGTCTTAGGTATTTGTTATGGTATGCAATTGACAACTAAACTTTTAGGCGGAAAAGTAGAGCGTGCAAATGAGCGTGAATATGGGAAAGCCATTATTAATGCTAAATCAGATGAGCTCTTCTTTGGTTTACCATCTGAACAAACAGTATGGATGAGTCACTCAGATAAAGTCATTGAAATTCCTGAAGGATTTGAAGTGATTGCGGACAGTCCAAGTACGAATTACGCAGCTATTGAAGATAAATCTCGTCGTATTTATGGAGTACAGTTCCATCCAGAAGTCAGTCATACAGAATATGGTAATGACTTATTAAGAAACTTTGTAAGGCGAGTGTGTAATTGTACTGGCGAATGGACAATGGAAAACTTTATAGAAATTGAAATTGAAAAGATACGTGAACAAGTTGGTGATCGTAAAGTATTATGTGCAATGAGTGGTGGCGTAGATTCATCTGTAGTTGCTGTATTATTACATAAAGCAATTGGCGACCAATTAACTTGTATCTTTGTTGACCATGGTTTACTCCGTAAAGGTGAAGGCGACATGGTAATGGAGCAATTTGGTGAAGGTTTTGATATGAATATCATTCGCGTCAATGCTCAAGAACGTTTTATGGATAAATTAAAAGGTGTTTCTGATCCAGAGCGCAAACGTAAAATTATCGGTAATGAGTTTGTCTATGTCTTTGATGATGAAGCAGCCAAACTATCAGACGTTGATTTCTTAGCTCAAGGTACGTTATACACTGATGTCATTGAATCAGGAACTAAGACGGCCCAGACAATTAAATCACATCATAATGTTGGTGGATTACCAGAAGACATGGAATTTGAACTCATCGAACCAATAAATACATTATTTAAAGACGAAGTTCGCGCTTTAGGTATTGAATTAGGCATTCCTGAACATTTAGTTTGGAGACAACCTTTCCCAGGACCAGGATTAGGTATTCGAGTGCTTGGAGAAATCACTGAGGATAAATTAGAAATTGTACGTGAGTCGGATGCAATTTTGCGTGAAGTTATATGTGAGGAAGGTCTTGAAAGAGATATCTGGCAATATTTCACAGTACTTCCAGATATTCAATCGGTAGGTGTCATGGGAGACTATCGTACGTATGACCATACTGTAGGCATCCGTGCTGTAACTTCAATCGATGGTATGACTAGTGATTTTGCTCGTATTGATTGGGAAGTCTTACAAAAAATTTCAAGTCGCATTGTTAATGAAGTGTACCACGTTAACCGCGTCGTCTACGACATTACTTCTAAGCCACCTAGCACAATCGAGTGGGAATAATGAATTAATCATATTAAATAGGTTAGAAACACCAAAAAAAGGGTTTCTAGCCTGTTTATTTTTATATTGAATACGTTTTGAATACGAGTTTATATTAATAGTAAATTTCTCGCTTATTTTTTCATGTTGCTTCCTTTTACATGAGTGTATTTATGTTAACGTTTAAATGATTTATATCTATTTCACAGTAAAATTATTAATCAAAACCAAGATGTTGTTTTGACAGTAGGTATGCTGAATTTAACTTTGAAAGTTGATAAGTCTAGTTTGTTAAACATTTATTAATATCTTTACAAAAACTAAAACAATTGAACATTTATTGAAAAATAGTTGTTTTAAATAGACAATTAATTGCGCTTGATTAATAATAAGAGTGTAGAGGTTATACTCCCCCAAAGTTCACCTCTCACCCTTAGTCATATCTCATTTCCTCTCCACGCATACTTTTAACTAGATTAGACGTTGGAAAAGGGCGTAGCTACACCGTTTAAGGTGTGGCTTTTTTCTTATCTAAAATTAAAGATATATGTTATATCCTTTTTTAATACGATATTCTATTTCATAGAAATTAATCAAATTAAATAAAATATCTGTCTCTGTAAAAAATTTATTCAATTATGAGAATCTTTATTATTTTGTTAAATTATTATTTCATTTTTATTGCAAATTTTCACTAAAAAAGTTAAAATACTTTTGGGATTGTTAGAAAAAGGGGATTTATTTGAATTAGCAATAAACCGATTTTGGAAAATCTAACTTTTAATTAAACCTATAATGTAAGTAACAAGCTTCTTACTACTAATAATTAGAATACTCCATTTTATATATCAATATTAAACAAGATGTTAAATAAGTATTTAAACATATTGCACTTGAAATTGGATATAAGGAGGATTATTTATGAAATATTTTACTTATGTAGATAGAGAAAACTGTATTTCTTGCGCTGCTTGCGGTGCTGCTGCACCAAATTTATTTAAATATGATGTGAAAGATATAGCATATGCATGTTTAGACAACAACAATGGTAATGCACCAATTCCTTTTGATGAAATTGAAAATTTAAATGATGCTTTTGAAGGATGTCCAACAGAATCAATAAAAATATCAAAAATTCCATTTGATGACAAGGAAGAGTGGTAATATGAGCAAAATTGGTTTTGGAAAGTTGTTGTTAGAGATTCAAAATAAAGTAAGTAGCTTAAAAGATCCATCATTAATCATTAGTACACTTTTTACGCTAGATGGAAAAATTAATAAAATAACCAGTAATAAAAGCTTAAATATTGAACAAACTATATTATACCAGAATTTAAATGAGTTTAATTGTACAGTTGTTTTTGCTTCAGATTTTAAAAATATAAATAAAGATAGTAAAAATAATGTATATTTTGGAATAACAGAATATGGACGATTAATTCTAGGTAAAGATAATTTTTATGATGAATATACTTATATTTTAGGATGTTTTATCGTCAAAGATTCAATGATTAAAGTTATTAACGATAAAGTTAGAAAAAGTAAAGAAAAAGAAGGTATGCTTTACAAAGAACAATTAATCCCTTTTTTTGAAAATAAAAATCGAACCGAAATTAATGAAATATTAAAGTTTATAAAGTTCAATATATATCATATGGCACCAATATTACTCTATTTAAATGATCAAACTTTCAGCACTTTCTATAATTATAATAACTTAGTAGAAGAGTTTGATGGAGATACAAATGAATTTTTATTAAATGATTTACTGATTAAAAATATAAATGATTGGAAGCAGTCAGAGAAAATATTTGTTTTTAATATGTACTTATTACTCAAATCTGGACCGCCATCACGTGGCGAAGAAGTCAATGGAATTCACTTTTCGCTGTCATTTTTAAATGAATATTTCGATCAGAAAATTCAAGAATATAGTGACATTCTACAAATTAAAACAAATAACGATTGTAGGATTGAAGAGAAGGCACAGCTAACATATGTAATGAGAACAGAGATAGAAGATAAATTTTTAATATATAGACTTATTAATGGAATTAACTTACATAAAGAAGAAAAATATATTGAAAAAAATGAGTTATCCAAAATAAGTGATGAATATTTAAAAAAAGATTTAGAACAACTAACTAATGTCGAATTTTCTATAGATTTTTATCATTTCTTCTACCAAATTATTGAAAACAATCTTTATTCGCAACCATTTAAAATTATCGACAAAATAATGAATATTATTATTAATAAAGCAATTTCTAAAACATCATCTGATATTGGAATGGCTCGAGGATTTAGGTCACCTTTGAAGTTTCATGAGGCACATCAAAATGATGAACTAGAAGAGATTTTTAATTGGAAACAGAATGAATATTTTTGCTGTGTTGTTCCAAGTGCAAATATGAAAAAAGCCTTTCAAAGTAATACCAAAGTGTTAATAGGAATATTAACTGCTATAAGTAAAAGAATGGAATATAATAGCTGGCATTATACCCCAGGAAATTTTTTGAATAATCAAACTCGTATCACTCGCCATTTTTATTTTCCACCGGCTATGGCAGATATCACACAGTGGAGTGATCAGCACCATAAAGGTCACGTGTTTGCTAAAGTGAGACACGCTATCAGATGCCCAGGATCCATTTCAAATGAAGGTTATATTTATAATGCCTTCTTTGATTTAAGATTAATGAAACAATTTGGAAAAAGCTATAGTGAATATGATCTTGCAGTTGCTATGTATTATCAAGAAATTTTAAAACAATTATTTCAAGCTTGGTTAGATGTGTGTAAAAAAGCTAAGACAGATATTAAAAATGATATATATAACAGAGAATGGTACCAACAAGAATACATAAATATATAAAGCAGGTGACAAGGAATGAAAACCCTATTATTTATAAATATAAGAAGTCATAAAGTAGAGAGGGTTCAACCAATTATTGAAGCAAAGAATTTAGGATATCGAGTGGTATTGATGGCAGATAAAGAACCCAAGTTTATTGGGAATTTATTGGATGAGCTAATCATTATTGATTCTTATGATATCCGACAAACGATTAATAAAGTTATGGAATATCACAAAAACGTAAAAATTAGTGGTATTTTGACTTGGTCAGATAAAGATGTAGAACTTGTGTCGTATTTAAATAAAGAGTTAGGGTTGCCTGGTGTAAATCCTGAAATCGTCCAAAATGTAAGAAATAAATATAACATGAGACAAGCAATTTCGAATATTAAAAACTTATCTCCAAAATTCCAACGGGTTGAAAGTTTGGAAGATTTAAGAATAGCAGTAGATTATATCGGAATACCAGGTATATTAAAGCCTGTTGGTGCTTCAGGTAGTAAGGGGATTTTTAAGATTGAAAGTGCTCAGCATTTAGAAAATATTTTTCATTCATTAGTTGATGCTACCTCTCCTAAAAATGATAAGGTTTATACGTATTATCCTAATGAATATATCTATGAAGAGTATATCGAAGGAGAAGAATTCTCTGTTGAAGGCGTTGTACAAAATAATGAGGTATTTATAGCAGGTATAACTGACAAGAGAGTGACAGATGATTTTTCCTTAGAATATATTGCTTTCTTTCCATCTGATAAACCTAAACATGTGAAAGATGAAATTAAGGGACGCGCAACGTTAGCGATTCAAATTTTAGAAATTGATAACTGTGCATTTCATTTAGAAGGTAGATTGACTAAAGAAGGTTTTAAAGTCATAGAGGTGGCAGCAAGACCAGCTGGAGGTTTTATTACATCACATCTTATTAGATTATCTTCAGGATACTCATTTATTGAAAAAATTATAGATGTATCAGTTGGGAATGACGTGAAAAAACAATGGCCTGATTTTGAAAAAAATAATAAAAAATTATGTTATTACAGTATAAGAGCACATCAAAGTGGAACGTTTAAAAAAATTGAGGGCTTGGATAATATCATGGAAATACCCGGTGTGAAACTTGTCATACCTTTAAAAGAGGCAGGCGATAAAGTAGTTATGCCACCTGAACATTTTTCTAGTTGTTTCGTTGCAAATATTATTTTAGAAGGTCGAAGTACTAAAGAAATCGAAAATATCATAAATAAAATCGAAGAATTTATAAAGGTTGAGATACAATGACGGTAATTATACTATCTAGTACCGATGGGATGAAAACACCTTATGATCAATGGTTTTTAAACACAAAAGATGATGTTATACTCTTTTGTCCGAAAGAAAAAGAATATACATTTAATAAAAATAATTTTTTAATGATTGAATCGTTTGAGAACTATTTGAATAATGTAAATGTAGAAATAAAAGCAATTCAGTTGAGTAAATTATATAATATCACTCATGTTTTATCTATCTCGGAATTTGATGTGAAGCGAAGTGCTAGGCTAAGAGAAATATTAAATTTACCTGGCCAATCTTTGATAAGTGCAGAAGCATATAGAAATAAAGTTTTAATGAAACAGTTACTATATGGAACAGCTGTTAATATTCCTCAATTTGAAAAGGTCATTTCAAAAAAGCAAGTTGAAAATTTTGTGTCTCAAAACAATTATCCTGTAGTCCTCAAACCTATTTATGGTTCAGGATCTACTCATGTGTTTATTGCAAAAAACCAACATGATATTGACAGCTTTTTTGAAGAACATAAAACAATAGATGATTTTGAAGTCGAGGAATTTATCAATGGAGAAATGTATCATATTGATGGATTGGTTCACAACAATGAAGTGTTCCTATCCTATGTTTCTAAATATTATAATGGTTGTTTGGAATTTCAAAAAAACCAACCGTTATCTAGTTATATGATTGAAGAAAATAATGAGATAAATTTAACTTTAAAACATAAAACTGAAATAGTAATCGATACTTTACCAAGTTTTACAAATGGTTCTTTTCATGCTGAATATTTTATAACTAACAATCATAAGGTATATTTGTGTGAAATAGGAAGTAGGACTGGAGGTGGCGAAGTAGGAAATGCAATTTATCATTCAACACACATACAGTTAAATAAAGAAAGTTTATGTTTGCAAGTGGATGAGACTCATGCTCGTGACATTCAACAACAGCCAATTAAAACATATTCTGGCTTTGTCTTATTGCCACCTCAAAGTGGAATTTTTAAAGGAATAAAAAAGGATTTAGACTATGAGTGGATAGTAAAAATTAAAAATATAGCTAAAGAAAATAAGGTATATAATGATGCACAATTAAGTGTTGATCATATCATATCTATTTTAATCGAGGGAAATAATGAAAATGAACTCATTTCTAGAATGAATATAGTCAATGATTGGTATAGAAAGAATGTTATATGGGCACCTCTTTAACCAAATAAAGGTGATTTTGGTTGAAAAATTTACCTGAAATTATATATATACTTTTTATAGCTACGTTTCTAGAAAGATTTAGTTATTTTTTAATCATACCTTTTTTATCAATATATTTAGCTCAAACTTATTACTATAGCGGTTTGGAAATTGGATTCATTGTTTCAACATTTGCAATAACGTCACTGTTCATGAGCTTTATAGCAGCACCTTTAATAGATAAGATTAATAAAAAAATCATTATCTTTATTGGTCTATTTCTATCAGCAATAAGTTTTCTGTGCTTTCCATTAATCAACCAATACGGTTTATTTATAGTATTTGCATTAGTTAATGGTATAGGAAGTAGCCTTCTTTCTCCAACATATAAAACAATTATGGCCATTTATACTGATGAAAAATATAAAGATATCGTGTTTAATATCCGTTATTATCTTATCAATATTTCTGCGACATTAGCGCCATTATTGTCGGTTCAACTACAATTTTTAGGTGTAAATATTATTTGTTATATTATTTTTATGGCTTATTGTTTCAATTTTAATGCGTTTATATATGCGTTTTTCATTCTTAAAATAGATTTGGATAGTAAAAATGTCACGTCAAAAATCGATGTAAAATGTATATATACAATATTTCGTGATGATAGAGCATATTCTTGTTTAATCACTGGTTTAGTGTTATTTGTTTTTGGTTATACCGTGATGACCAGTATATTGCCTCAATTTTTTGCCTTACATTATAAGCATCATGATGCTTCAAAATTATTTGCACTGTTATTATCTGTAAATGGTATTACTGTCATTACTTGCCAATTTTGTATCTATTTATTCAGTAAAATTACTTCCGTAAAAACATCAATTATAACAGGAGCTATTCTTATGCCGATAAGTTTATTTCTCCTCGGTACGGCGGATTATATAATATTTAAATGCTTAGCAATGATAGGATTTACGATTGCTGAGATGTTAGTTTTTACAATGATAGATATACGTATAGATGAGTTATCTGATGTTAATTATAAGGGGTCATATTACTCGTTGGCTGGTTTACAATACTTGGGGGCGCTATTAGCTCCAGTTATCGGAGGTATATTTTTAGATAGTATTAGGCAAGATTCAATTCTATTTGGTTTATTATCTATTATTACTGCGATAAGTATCATTTTCTTCCATAAAAGTAACATGGTTACATGAGTATTTAAAATAAGGGAGTTAATTTTGGTTCATAAGTGAATATTTAGTTTGTAAATATATAAATATAAATTTAAAATGTAAAATTACATCATTTTATCGACGTTTTAGTATTTATGTTCGTCAGTTAGGCAAAATTGATTTATTAAAGCTTTGACGTTTTATAATGAATATGTATCAATCATTAAGAGGAGATGAAATTCTTGGGTGATTTAATTCAATTCTCTAAAAAAGTCATCGACTTCTTAAGAAGTATTCTTGTAAATGGTGAACCTAAATACTAATCAAAACCACTCCATGCGGGAGTGGTTTTGTTGTAGCGAAGTATTATTAAATAACAAAAAAGTATAGGTTTGTATTTTTGAAATTTAAAAAGGTTTAATATATATTTGTTAAACAAACTTAAAGTCTAAATTCTCGGAGGGATTTATGAAGAATGTAAGTCCATTTATTTATGTAAAAGATGTAGATAAATCATTATGTTATTATAAAGATGTATTTAATGCTAATACAGAAATTTTGTTGGGTAAAGATGGTAAGACATACCATGCCCAGCTTATTATAGGTAATCAAACGTTTGTTCATTTTTCTGATACGTTTCATAAACATCCAGTTTCTAAACATCCACACCTTATTATCGAATGTGATTCTAAGGAAGAACTAGAGCGTGTCTATCAACGATTGGTGGATGATGGTGGAAGTATTAAAGTTAAACTAGATAAAACATTCTTTAATGCCTATCATGCAGAAGTAAAAGATAATCTGAATGGCATTACATGGGTTTTTAATTATTTTATTGATGAAAATATCTAAAATTTAAATAAAATAATAAGTTATAGGTTAGTTAGAAATGATGAATTTCTGGCTAACCTTTTTAATTGTGTTATTCATAAATTGATTTTTAAAAATATTAGTGTTGATAAAAGAAGGGACTTTTTATAGAATGTAAAGCGCAATAATTACTATTTTCAAAGAGAGGGTTCTTTAAATGGCTAAAATACCAGTAACTGTATTAGGTGGATATCTGGGTTCAGGAAAAACAACACTACTTAACCATATTTTAAAAAATAGAGAAGGTCGTCGTATTGCTGTCATTGTGAATGATATGAGTGAAGTAAATATTGATAAAGATTTAGTAGCAGAAGGTGGTGGTTTATCGTGAACTGATGAAAAGTTAGTAGAACTTTCTAATGGATGCATTTGCTGTACATTAAGAGATGATTTGTTACGAGAGGTAGAACGGTTGGTCAAAAATGGTGGTATCGATCAAATTGTCATTGAATCTACAAGGATATCCGAACCTGTACCAGTAGCTCAAACATTCTCATACATAGATGAAGAGTTGGGTATTGATTTAACTTCAATATGTCGATTAGATACAATGGTAACCGTTGTAGATGCAAACCACTTTGTTAATGATATACGAAGTGAAGACTTATTAGCTGATCGTGATGAGAGTTTAGATGAGAATGACAAACGTACCATTGCTGACTTGCTTATTGATCAGGTAGAGTTTTGTGATGTGATGATCATCAATAAAATTGATTTAATTAGCGATGAAGCTCTAGAAAAATTAGAAAAAGTACTACGTGCTTTGCAACCAGAAGCAAAGATTATAAAAACAGTTAACTCAGAAGTAGAATTATCTGATGTGCTTAACACGCGTTATTTGATTTTGAGAAAGCAAGTGAGTCTGCGGGGTGGATTAAAGAATTAACAGAGGGTGGCCATGCGACGCATACACCTGAAACCGAAGAGTATGGTATTTCATCTTTTGCGTATACAAGAAGATTGCCTTTCCACGCAAAAAGATTTCATCAATGGTTAGAACGCTTGCCTCAAAATATAGTGAGAACGAAAGGTATTGTATGGTTAGCACAGTATAATGATGTTGCATGTCTATTATCATAGGCTGGTTTATCTTGTAATATTCATTCGGTAACATATTGGGTTGCAACGGTGAATGAAAGTCAACAGCAAGCAATATTGAATTCACGACAAGATGTAGCAGAAGATTGGGATATTGAATACGGAGATCGTCAAACACAATTTGTAATTATTGGAACTGATTTGAATCAAGTAAAAATTTCCCAGGAATTAGATGAATGTCTCATTAATAGTAGTGAAATTGATGCTGATTGGAAATCTTTAAGTAGTCCATATGATTGGTATTATAATCAAAGAAGATAATTTATTTAACAGATGAAATGATAGCAGTATTTTAAAATTAGAATTTAAAAGATATTGTTTCACGTGTGAAAAGATGAGATACTTTAATCATTTACCCAAAATAAATTGAACGAGGTGTAAAATGTTATCTTAATGAGTAAAAAGGCAGTTTCCATATTATTTCAATAGAAATTGCCTTCTTAACTCATGTTCCAAATACTGTGAAACAAGTATTAATATTAAGCTATCGCAAATGGTGTAGTAAAAATAAGTAATGCAAAGAAATTGATAAAAAATAGGACTATATTCAAAGATTTGTCAGCTTTAAACATAGCTATAATATTAATAATAATTGATATAACGAAAATTGCTGCTCCAGGAAAATACCAGAAACTAAATCCACTTTCGTTATATAAGTTTGTAAACGCAGTAGTATAGCATATAAATATACTAATAAGCGTAAAAATGATAGAGAATACTGTGAAAACTGAAATTTTCTTCATTTTTGTCGTTTCTTTCGATGTCGTTAGTCAATAAATATGGCTAGACCATCTTTATTGCTACAGCAAATAATTAACTGTATATACTATTATATGCACAAATATATTTATTACAATAGTTATTTTTTGGTTTTAATATGAAAAGTAAAAATAATTAATGCTGATGTGTTTGTGTTGAACGAGGATGACAAGAAGTAAAATGTAGAACCTATAACAGGAAGAAGAAGTTAAAAAAGCCACTATCCTTTTGGATAGTGGCTTGTATATGTTATAGACTATTTTTTGAATTTTTTAACTAAGTCTACGATAGTTTTTACGATTTCGATGATTGTTGATATGATATTCATGTTCAATTGCCTCCCTTCAAAAAGCGTATGTTAGAGAATTTTATTGAATATCCAAAAGCTAACTTTGTAGCTGATTGAATCAATAAACTTATTTATTAGTGAACTTTTCAATTAAGCCTTTGACAATTTCAACGATTTTACTGATTACATCACTCATTAAAATTACCTCCTTTGCTTACTTGATGTGTCTAGTGTAACGTCAATTAGTATTAAATATATTTGTTTTTCCTAACTCACAAGAACGATGTCTCAAGTGATAAAATTAAAATCTTTAAATACACTCTATAGTTCCTAAGTGTTGAGCTTGCCTTTCTATCTTTACAAAACCCTTACAATAAAGATTATAAGCACATGCAATGTAATTACATCAGTCTATTATAAGATAGGTGCTTTGTCTTATATTTATAGTCAATGCAAATTAAAAAATTGACACGTTGTTTTATTTGAAATATATTTATACTGATATGTGCAAAAGTGATAACTAAGTCTTACTTTAGCAATTATAGATGTCACATTTTTTAATTGATGAAGAAGAAGGAGTTGTTACTTTGCTAAAAAGTATATAGGCAGCTTATTTAAACAAAGAAAAACTATGACTATTGTTGAATGATGCTTTCGACTTCTATAGTCTTAGTTTAACCTGAGTTGAATTGAAGCCTACAATAGTTAAAATTCTTTCATTAAAGAAGTGAAAGGCTCGGCTATTGTAGGCTTTTTATTATGAATAATTTTTTGTAATAAATTGTGATTATGGAGGCTGTGTAATGTTAAGTCAAGTCGTAGTACTATCAATTTTCTTTATAACACTTGTCATTGCTTTATTGAGTGGGTTAATCTTTATAAATTTATCAGTACCAATTAAATATATAAAAATACATTTACGCTTACTGGTATTTCCAGTTGTAGTAAGTTTACTTGGTTTATTCACTACTCAATTAAGAGAAGAAGTGGGGCCATTTATTTTAGACCATCTTGCTTGGTTATTAGCAAGTTTCATTCTTATATTAGGGTTTATTATTCAAAAATTTTCAGTGCGTTACTTGTCTGGAGATAGAAATTATCGTAAATACTTTCCTTTATTCACTTTAATTACGGCTTTTGCTTCGCTTGCATGGTTAAGTGGTGACTTGAGATTAATGGCGTTGTTTTGGGGAGCAACGTTATTCTCACTTACAATGCTTATTAGATTAAATCGATTATGGAAGATTCCATATGAAGCTGCCAAAATTTCTGGGAAATCATTTGCTTTAGGTTGGCTATCGTTATTGATTGTGGTCGTGTTGTTATATGTTAGCACAGGAAATTGGCACATCAATACAATGACTACATTGACTCAGTAAATCCTGGTTTAAAACTTTTTATTAATATCCTTATCGTAATGGCAGTAATCATACCAGCTGCGCAATTTCCGTTTCAAAGTTGGTTGATTGAATCTGTAGCTGCGCCAACACCTGTGCCAGCATTCATGCATGCTGGGATCGTAAATGCTGGAGGAATAATCTTGACGCGTTTTTCACCAATATTTGATAATACTTTTGCTATTTCAATATTGTTGATTATCTCTAGTATTTCAGTGCTATTAGGATCTGGTATTAGCTTAGTTCATGTTGATTATAAGAGACAACTATGAGTCAAATGGGCTTTATGCAAGTGCAATGTGCTATGGGTATTTACTTGGCAGCCATTATTCATTTAATTTTATATGGTGTATTTAAAGTGACCTTATTTTTACAATCCGGTTCAATTGTCCGCCGATTTAATATACCGACACTATCAACAGCAAAGCATTCATATAGTTGGCTAGTGTTAGGACGTCTTTTGACAATTATTATAGCTATCGTATTTTGGTTTAATAGTACACGTAGCTCATATGATGTATTAAGTGCACTTATACTTGCTTGGTCGCTAATGGTTTCTTGGAATCAATTAGTTGCTTTTAGTCGAGGGATGATAGGAAGATTAGTTGGTTTATTTATGATAGTTATTGTAGCGATAGTTTATATTGTCACGCATCATTATTTCTATGCTACTTTAAGTAATGTTTATATGCATGTAACACATCCACCACTTATAAGTATTGTGATTTTAGTTTTAGGAAGTTTTTTAAGCATGTGGGTATCACGTCATAGAGAATCCCACGCATTTGCGATACTTTATTTATGGCTAGTTAAGTTCGGAGAGGCGAAAACGAAGTCTATTGAAAGCCATCCAACATATTTAAACAAATTTTTATAAAAAGGAGGAAAAGGTTATGACTCAATATCAACAAGATATAAGTGAGTTTATTGAACGAGCGAAACGCGTCATTAATCCCTTATCACCTATCTCTATATTTGCAGCACGTAATCCTTGGGAAGGTCTTGAAGATTCAACATTTGATCAAGTTGCAGTCTGGCTTAAAGATATAAGAGATATTGATATTTATCCTCAACATGCTGCTATACAAACAGCTATTAATAGAGGTGAAATAGATGTTCACGTATTTGAAGATTTACTCTATAGTGACTTAAAAAGATATATGAATTCGTTCTCTGAAGATGAACTTCATGCATATATTGAACATGCTAAACACGTAAAACCTGTTGATGATAGATTTTTAAGTAGTACAGATTATTTAAAATTAGAACAATGGGTAAAAACATACTATAAAGAATATGATAATAAACAACTAGTGAGAGCTGAGAGTGCCGATCGTCTTACATCCGAAGGAAAACCGCTTATAGAAATTTTAGATGCCCATATTATAAAATGGGCTAAATTATATTTAGATGATTTTCAGTCAAGCTGGACGATGCCAAGAAGAAATCAAGGTTTTTATAGGGCATGGAAACATTTGGCTCAACATGACCCAATGTTAAACAAAGAACAACGTTTAAAAGTGAAAGATTTACCAAATAAAGCGGATGAAGCAATTGCTAGAGCCATCCAAAGATTAAAACTTACTCGTGAGAATCAACAAGCTTACATTGAGAGTCAGTTATTATCACTCCCAGGCTGGGCAGGTATGATGTATTATCGTGCTGAGAATGATGAAAACGAAAGAAAACTATTAATTGATTATGTCGCTGTGCGTTTGTTTGTCGAAATGTTACTTTTAGATTCTCAATTTGAAACGACATCACATCAACCTTTTTATATAAAAAAGGGTTAGAAAATATATGTAATCTTTTATTTAACAGTCAAATATCAGTGAATCAATGGTTAGATTTACCTAAGTCTAAACAACAAAATTATATTCAATTGGCTGAAAAATTTAGTCCGATGTACTTCCAAAAATTATGGCTAGAAGCTTGGGAGGAAACACATGAACGTCAATTAATAGAAACAATTAATGATTCTCCAACTCAGCAAAGTAAAGAGCAAACACAAGTACAACTTGCTTTTTGTATTGATGTACGTTCTGAACCTTTTAGACGTCATTTAGAAAGCTAAGGTCCATTTGAAATAATAGGTATTGCTGGGTTCTTTGGTTTACCAATACAAAAGGAAACACTTGATGAACAATTTTCACATCATTCATTGCCAGTGATGGTAGAACCAGCATATAGAATCAAGGAATTTGCTGATCGATACGATTTAAAAGTATACAATCGACGTCAACATTCTATTACATCGCTATTTTATACTTTTAAATTAATGAAACATAATGTTTTACCAAGTCTATTATTACCAGAATTAAGCGGTCCATTCTTAAGTATTAGTACGATTGCTAATACTGTTTTACCCAAAAAAGCGTATCACTTAGCACGTCGTCTTACTCAAAGGTGGGTGCGTAAACCTGAAGGGAAGCTAACTGTTAATCGAGAACATGGTGAATATTCTAAATTACCTGTTGGCTTTACTGAAGCAGAACAAATTTATTTTTCAAAAAATGCATTACGATTAATGAATTTAACAGATAACTTTGCACCCCTTATTGTATTGGGAGGGCATGGTAGTAAGTCTCATAACAATCCATATCATGCCTCATTAGAATGTGGCGCTTGTGGCGGTGCATCAAGTGGTTTTAAGCTAGTATGTGTAATCAATCATCTGTCAGAAAAGGATTAGCCAGTGAAGGCATAGACATCCCTGATGAAACAGTATTTATTGCAGCTGAACATAAAACGTCAGTGGATGAATTAGAATACATTTATGTACCGACATTAACACAAGCAGCTGAACAAGCTTTCAATAGACTGCAAGAAGCGATGTCTCAGGTAAGTTATAAAGCAAATTTAGAACGTTTAGCTATGTTGCCAAGTGTGGATAATCATCATAAGTATCCTGTAGCTGAAGCTTATCGTTTTGCAAGTGATTGGAGCGAAATACGTCCAGAGTGGGGTTTAGCACGTAATGCAGAATTTATTATAGGAAAACGTTATATAACAGAAACCAGTGATTTAAAAGGACGTGCGTTCCTTCATAATTATGATTGGACTGAAGATGAAGATGGGCAAATCTTAAATACAATTATTTTAGGACCTGCACTTGTGGCACAATGAATTAATTTACAATACTATGCGTCAACTGTAGCCCCTCACTTTTATGGAAGCGGAAATAAAACAACACAATCTGTAACGAGTGGTGTCGGTGTTAAGCAAGGAAACTCCAGTGATTTAATGTATGGTTTGCCATGGCAATCAGTAATGGCGGGAGATAATGAAATGTATCATGCGCCGATACGATTACTTATAGTTATTCAAGCGCCCGATTCTCATATTCAACGTTTATTAAATCACAATGCTCATTTCCGTCAAAAAGTGGCTCATCAATGGGTAAGATTAGCAAGTATAGACGAGAATAATAACTGGAAAGATTGGTGATTCTTATAGAGTGATACGAGGGAATATATTTTCAGATTGCTTCTGTTTAATGTTAAACTATAGCTAATCACATAATAGGAGCAGTCTAGTTATGAAAAAGACGAAGGGTATTTATGAATCCGAAATTAGTAAAGCAATTACACAATGAGAAAAGGATTTTTAAGGCAGAGGCTCTTTATCTGTAAAAACGGACATCTTCGTGACATGGTTATTGTAAATTTACAGGGGATTTTGACGCCTGCGGAATATCGCGTATGTAAAACCAATGAGGGCTTGTTAAATATAAAGCGCACACGTTCAGAACTTGTAGAATCTGGAGAAAAAGATTTAAATCAAATTATTTTTGATATTACAGGTATTCAAGTCATAAGTTTTCATAGTGATTTAAGTACGGTTACTGGTGAAAGAGTGATTATCTTTAAGTTAGAGAGTCACTTTGAAAAAGTTTTACATTAGTAATGTGTAAAACTACAGTGCTATCATTCATTGATAGTACTGTTTTTACTTTAAATGGAGATAATCATAGAAAAAGATAAATAATCGATAGCCTATGCCCATTAAATTAGGAATCATAACCATCGTGGCTAGAAGTTTATCAGATTTAAAAGCAATGATACATAAAATAATAGGACTTAAATAAAGTATAAATAACCATATTAATAAAGTGTCAAAATCTGGATGTAGAGGAATAAAGAAGCGGACAAATGTTATAAGAAGCGCTATATAGATGAGTATTTTGTTATTAATCAAACATACGCCCCCTAAATTTAAGATTTATTAGTAATGATAAAACACATTATACATTATTGTATATGTAATAAGTATGAAATTTTAATGATTTTAATTATAGAAAAATAAGTTGATTTTTATATAGGTCTGAAAAGACCAATTTGAGTAGTTTAGTGTAAAATAAGAAACAAATGTTATCAATTAATTTAAAACACTAGCAAAAGTCTATCATTGAGAATAAATTATAGTAGTTGAACGAAATATAGAATTAGGTGTTGGTATGAATTTTAAAACAATAAGTTCTGTAAAAGTGACAGTTTCATTATTTACTATCATGTTCGTTATATTTGGTGTGACCATGTATAGTGTGATATCACAGCAATATTATTTGAAACGATTAGATATGATGATGATGAATTGGTTTGCACAGCAATTTGGAGATCCATTGAGAAAATATGGCAACGGATTTGGTAATGATTATATGAATTTTTGTGCAACGTTTGATGATGTTAAATCTATAGTTATCATTACCATATTGTTATCTGTTATAGTGTTGTTATTAAAAAAATGTCATCAAGCGATTTGGATTATTTTGGTTATCACAACAGGCACATGGCTAAACTATTTAATTAAGCAAACGGTTCAAATACCTAGGCCATACAGTCACTTAGTTATTGATTCGGGATGGTCGTTTCCAAGCGGACATTCAAACGCGAGTACATTATTCTTTTTAATCACTATATTAATGATTGTCCCAATGTTGAGAAGAAGGACTATTCAATCTATTGTGGTCATTATTGTTAGTGTGTTTTGGATGAGTGTTTTATTTAGTAGAATCTACTTTCACGGCCCACTATTTTTCTGATGTTGTGGGTGGTGTGAGCTTGGCTTGTTTATGGGTTTCATTATTTATTATGACTTATCCCTTAGTTACTTTTAGGCAACGGAATCATAGATCAGTTAAACCCAAAGATTAAATCTTATTAATGTCACAATCTCTATGTTAAAGTTAATTATTCAATTAGGAGTGGAATTAGGAAATGAAGATTAAATCACCTCAGTCTATTTATCTAAAAGGTCATCGCTACCGAGCAATTTTATTATTGCACTCATTTACCGGTACTGTGCGAGATGTTAAACATCTAGCCACGTTACTTAATGAAGAAGGATTTACGTGTTACGTACCTAATTATCCAGGTCATGGATTACCGCTAAGTAAATTTACTCAGTATGATATTAATGATTGGTGGAATGAAGTGATTAACGCGTATCATTTTCTGGAAAATGAAGGTTATCAAACCATCAGCGCAACTGGAGTTTCATTAGGTGGATTATTTACTCTAAGACTTGCAGAGCGATTTAAATTAGATCGTATTGCTGTGATGTCTGCCCCTGACAAAAAGCGAGAAAGTGAGATAGCCTGGAGACTTGAAAGATATGGTCAGAGAATGAATCAAATTTTAAGTTTAGATGAAGGTGAACGATGTCAACAAATGGATACGATTCTACATTATAATAATGAGATTGAAATCTTTCAGCGTGTGATAGATGAAATAATGATTAATCTGAAACAAATTACATCGACTGCAAGTATATTATATGGTGAAAAAGATGATGAATTATATGCAGAAAGCGCACAATATATTTATAATCATATTAACAGCGACGATAAGTTATTAGAATCATTTGCACAAAGCGGTCATCTCATGACACATGGGGAAGGTGTAGAAAAAGTAGAACAAGCAATTATTCAATTTTTTAAGCGATAAATAGTATATATAAAGCAAGGAGTTTAATGATATGAAACGAACTTTTTTAGTAACTTATACAACTGTTTCTGGTCAAACATATACTGAATTTAAAACATTTGAAAATGGTCCTGAGTACGATACTTGTGTAAGTCGAATAATAGATGAATTCGATGAACTACCATACTTATTTATTAAAAAGGATGTTATTCATTATATTAATGTTGATCATATTGAAAGTTTAGACATAGAAGAAGTAAGTGAAGGTCAAAATATAGTTTATGATTTTGATTAAACTCAAACAAAAATGAATTGAATCTTAAAATTAGTTTAAATCTAATTATTCTGACAATCTATAGGTACATTGCACATAAAATAAACTCATGATAAAGTGAAATTTGAGTATTCAAACACTTTAGCGCTTTAAAGGGAGTTGGTATTTTGAGTAACCATTCACATTGGAAGACATCTACTGGTTTTATCCTAGCTAGCGCAGGTTCTGCTATTGGATTAGGGGCAATGTGGAAATTTCCATATATGGCTGGGATATATGGCGGTGGTGCATTTTTATTCATGTTTTTAATTTTCACCATCTTTGTAGGCCTTCCACTACTTATTATGGAATTTACTGTTGGTAAGATGGGACATACGTATACGACTCAAATATATAAAAAATTAACTGAAAAAAAGTGGCTTAATATCATCGGTTGGAATGGTAACTTAGCAGTATTTATATTGTTTGGTTTCTATAGTGTCATCGGTGGCTGGATTATCATTTATATAGGCAATGTGATTATACAGGCACTTTCGTTAAAATCAGTATCTTTAATAGATATCAAATTCGAAGAAATTATTAGTAATCCTTGGCTAACAGTAATAGGACAAGGTGTTTTTATATTTTTAACAATGATTATTGTGATGCTTGGTGTGGAAAAAGGTTTAGAAAAAGCTTCTAAAATTATGATGCCTTTATTATTTGTCTTTTTGATTATTATAGTAGCTAAATCTTTAACTTTAGACGGTGCGGTAGACGGTATTCGTTATATACTGCAACCAAGAGTAGATGATATATCTGTAGAAGGCGTATTATTTGCTTTAGGACAATCATTCTTCACTTTATCACTAGGGACAACTGGTATGATTACGTACGCAAGTTATGCTCCAAAAGAAATGACAATTAAATCATCAGCATTTTCAATTGTAGTGATGAACATTTTAATTTCTATTTTAGCAGGCTTAGCCATATTCCCTGCTCTAAAAACATTTGGGTACCACCCCCAAGAAGGACCGGGACTATTATTTAAAGTGCTTCCTTTAGTGTTTAATCAAATGCATTTTGGTGCTATCTTTTATTTTATATTTTTATTGTTATTCTTATTTGCTGCATTAACGTCTTCTATCTCTTTATTAGAGTTAAATGTGTCAAACTTTTCTAAGAATGATAATAGTAAACGAAAAAAAGTGGCAGTTATAGGAAGTATATTTGTATTTATTATTAGCATTCCATCTACTTTATCTTTTAGTAGTCTACGTGAAGTAATATTTGGCGCAGGTACAATTTTTGATAACATGGATTTCATTGTATCTAATATACTTATGCCATTGGGAGCTTTAGGTACGACATTGGTAGTTGGCCAATTGTTAGATAAAACGTTGTTGAAAGAGAACTTTGGTAAAGACAAATTCAAATTATTTTTACCATGGTATTACTTAATTAAGTTTGTGATGCCAATCATTATTGTTTTAGTCTTTATAGTGCAATTAATATAAAAAAAGCAAAATATAATAAGATGCTTTGCTTAAGTAGTGTGCGTGGGTGTGAGACAGAATTTGAATTGAATTCGTTGTCCTATCCCGATAAGTTGAGTTCCGAACTATAGTTGAAAAAAGCTTAATATAAGCGCATTTTCAATTTAGTCATCAACTACCAATACATAGAAATGCTTGAGACATTGATTGATGTCTCAGGTTTTTTGCGTAAATAAATCCTTTAAGTTTGATTTTTTTACTAAAATAGTGTTTCCAAATATGCTTTATGAAGTTTCAGTAGTTTAATAAAATCATTTAACATTATTTCTTCACTTAATTCGATATTTTTATCTAAAATAAAGTTTGCTAACTTCTCATTTTCTGCAGTTTTATCATAAAACGTTTGAGCACGTTGAACGATATTATCTTAACTATAAATAATTAGCGCTCTTCCATATGGCAAATCTTTTTTTACTACGTTGATAAGCTGGCTCCAATAAACTTGTCACTTTGGTCCCGTCTTTATAATTAAAAGCAGCTTCCAAATCATTTAAGACTCTGATCTAAACGTTTTTTTCAGGTTGATTATCGGGTCTATATTCGTCTTTTAAGTAATTTTTCCAGTCTTTTAAATGAGTTTCAACTTTATATTGTATGGCTTTGCCGTCTTGAGATTGTCTATCATTGGTTTTGATCTTATTAATGATTTCTTCAATCTCTTTAAAAGATACTAAATCCTCTCTCTTAATATTACTTTTATCAAATTTTGAATAACGGTCACTTTCAATCATATGAAAGCCCCCATGATATTTAAACGTTTCGGTTTTTATCAATACTATCCCATATGGATCAAATTGTATCTAAGATTTACTAAGTTTAGCCCGCTATAAGAATTTTCGTTGTTAAAAAGTATTTTGTATATTTTCAAGTATGACATTATGCTTTTGTAGTTCATTCATTAATTTTTGAGACATTGTAGAATTTTTAATTGTCACATTATTAAATTCACAATTTTTGAATTTTATGTTTTCAAATGAAGAAGTTTCAATATCAACATTTTTAAAATTTATATTTTTAAATACTATATCTTTCAATTTAATATCACGAATAAGATTACTATCGAATAAAATATCTTGAAATACGAGATTATTAAGAACTGATTGGTTAAAGGATGTATTAACAAAAGTAGAATCTTTAAACTGATTTTTATAAAAGTTTACATTTTCAAAAATACAGTTGTTAAACCCACAAGTTGTAAATTTACTGTTGCAAATCGCTTTAATATTTTTAAAAATGCCTTCGTTAAAATTACAGTTTTTAAAACGACTTTTATTCACTTCTAATTCGTCATACATAGAACTTTTAAAATTGGAAGATGTATAACGGAGATTCTTATAATTTTCTTTAGTGAAAACTGATAAGGATAAGTCTTGTTTCGCCATAATAAATAATCTCCTTTAGTATATAATGTCGTATTGCTTGATTATTATTAATAACATAATACAAATATATACAATTAGTAATATTCACATTTATGATAACATGTTAAACATTTATTCTCATACAAGTTTAGTTATTTTGAAATTGCAAAAATTATTTAACTGAAAATAGTATATGACAAGCTAATGTTAAATGAATTGAACATCGTAAAATTGCAAAGAGAAGTTCTTTAAGTTACAATTCATATCGGTTAAGTAGTATTTATATAACTGACAAAGATAGAAAGTGGGTTGAGTTCAGATAATACTGGGAATGTTGGCTGAACGAAATAAAAATGATTGTATTTGATTTAATAGGGCAAACACCTCTCGTGTTATTAGAGAGTTTTAGTGATGAACGAGTTCAAATATACGCCAAACTCGAACAATTTA
Organism: Staphylococcus saccharolyticus; assembly: GCF_900458815.1. Lineage (NCBI taxonomy): Bacteria > Bacillati > Bacillota > Bacilli > Caryophanales > Staphylococcaceae > Staphylococcus > Staphylococcus saccharolyticus. Next base: position 2,238,953 of record NZ_UHDZ01000001.1, on the reverse strand, counting down.
ATCCCGGAGGTAGCGTTAAAGATCGTTTGGGAAAATATTTAATTGAAAAAGCTATTAAAGACGGGCGCCTCAAAAAAGGAGGTACAATTGTTGAGGCATCAGCCGGAAATACTGGTACTGGTATTGGACTAGCAATTGCTGCAAACCGCTATAAAGTGAAGTGTGTCATATTTGCACCTAAAGGTTTTGCTGAGGAAAAAATTTCTCAATGAAAGCGTTGGGAGCGGATGTAAGACGTACCCAGAAATCAGAGGGAATGATAGGTGCGCAAGGAGAAGCCAAAACATACGCAAAAAAGTACAATGCGTTATATATGAATCAGTTTGGCTCAGAAGATAATCCTAATGCTTACACACATACACTTGCTCAATCATTAACAGAGAAACTTAACCACATAGATTATTTTGTTGCAGGGGTAGGATCTGGAGGAACTTTTACCGGTGTGGCACAACATTTGAAAGATTATCAAGTTAAGAATTATATTGTAGAGCCAGAAGGTTCAGTCTTGAATGGTGGACCAAGTCATGCTCATGATACGGAGGGCATTGGTTCTGAGAAATGGCCTTCATTTTTAAATAAAAAATTAGTAGATGGAATTTTTACAATGAAAGATCAAGACGCTTTTAATAACGTCAAACTTCTCGCAAATAAAGAAGGGTTTTTAGTAGGAAGTTCTTCAGGGGCTGCATTGCAAGGTGCTCTAGAGTTGAAAAAACAAGTTCAGCAAGGTGTGATTGTAACCATATTCCCAGATGGCAGTGATCGCTACATGTCTAAACAAATATTTAATTATAAGGAGAGTAATGATTATGAATAAAAAAACGAAATGATTCATGGGGGTCTTATGACTGATGACTTTACTGGAGCAGTGACTACACCTATATATCAAACAAGTACATATTTACAAGATGATATTGGAGACTTGAGACAAAGATATGAGTATTCTCGTACAGCAAATCCAAAGCGTGCTTCATTAGAAAGTGTGATTGCTAACTTAGAACATGGTTTTGCGTTTGGTTCAGGCATGGCGGCAATCAGTGCAGTAATTATGCTTTTAGATGAAGGAGACCATTTAATTCTTAACTCTGACGTGTATGGGGGTACATATCGTGCATTAACTAAAGCATTTACACGTTTTGGCATCGATGTGGACTTTGTTGATACGACACATATTGAAAAGTATATTAGACTTGAAACTAAAATGTTATATATTGAGACACCTTCAAATCCATTATTGCGCGTAACTGATATAAAGACGTCTGCTGAACTTGCTCACAAACACGGTTTGATTTCAGTTGTGGATAATACATTTATGACACCTTACTATCAAAATCCTCTAGATTTTGGTATCGATATCGTATTACATTCGGCCACGAAATTTATTGGGAGGGCATAGTGATGCTGTTGCCGGATTAGTGGCAACTGCTATTGATGATTTAGGAGCACAGCTTGCATTTATTTCAAATTCAACAGGTGGCGTACTTGGACCTCAAGACAGCTATTTATTAATCAGAGGTATTAAAACGCTAGGTCTTAGAATGGAGCAAATAAACTGAAACGTTGAAGGTATCGTCCAAATGTTACAAAAGCAGCCTAAAGTTAAACAAGTATTCCATCCTAGTATTAAGGAACATATGAATCATACTATCCATCAAAATCAAGCAATTGAGCATACAGGGGTAGTCTCTTTTGAAGTTAAAGATACAGAAGCGGCTAAACAAGTGATTCACGCAACAAAATACTTTCTCTGGCAGAGAGTTTAGGGGCAGTAGAAAGTCTAATATCTGTACCGGCACTCATGACGCATGCGTCTATCCCATCAGATGTAAGAGCCAAGGAAGGTATTACGGATGGTCTCATTCGTTTATCTATTGGTATTGAAGACACAGAAGACTTAGTGAATGATTTAGAACAAGCCCTAAATACCTTGAAGTAATATCATTTCGTTAGAGATTAAGATGATGAAATAAAACGTTTTGCGTCTTAATCTCTTGTTTTATATTTACTTTGGAATTGTGTATTTAACAGAATTTTTGAGATAAGTAACTATTTGTAGAATATAATTTTTCGGAATATTAATTAATTTTAGAAAAATCAAAAAGCGTGTTGACGGTGCGACGTCAATTCAATATAATTCAAATATTCAGATAATTGTAATCGGAAATTGGAGGGAGAGATTAGGTGATTGAATTTAAAAATGTTAATAAAGTTTTTCACAAAAAAGAGAAACTATTCAAGCTTTAAAAAATGTATCATTTAAGATTGACCAACATGATATTTTTGGTGTGATTGGCTATAGTGGTGCTGGTAAAAGTACATTAGTTCGGTTAGGCAGTCAACTTGAGAAAGTATCTGATGGTCAAGTTATTGTTGATGGTCATGAGATTGATACATATAAAGAGAAAGATTTGCGTCATATTAAAAAAGATATCGGTATGATTTTTCAACATTTCAATTTGCTTAATTCTAAATCAGTCTATAAAAATGTTGCGATACCGCTTATTTTAAGTAAGACAAATAAGAAAGAAATTAAGGAAAAAGTTGACGAAATGCTAGAATTTGTAGGGCTTGCTGATAAAAAAGATCAATTTCCAGATGAATTATCAGGTGGACAAAAACAACGTGTGGCCATCGCAAGAGCATTAGTGACGCATCCTAAAATATGATTGTGTGATGAAGCGACAAGTGCACTGGATCTAGCTACTACAAGCTCAATTTTAAATTTATTAAGCAATGTGAATTGAACATTTGGTGTGACGATTATGATGATTACGCATGAAATGAGTGTAATTCAAAAAATCTGTCATCGTGTAGCTGTTATGGAAAATGGTGAAGTGATAGAAATGGGGACAGTTAAAGATGTCTTTAGTCATCCACAAACATCCACTGCAAAAAATTTTGTGTCGACGGTGATTAACACTGAGCCTTCAAAAGAGTTATGTGCATCTTTTAACTCGAGAAAGGATTCAAACTTCACAAATTATAAACTGTTTTTAGACTCCGAACAAATTCAATTACCAATATTGAATGAGCTTATCAACAAGCATCATCTTAACGTCAACATATTATTTCTTCTATGCCAGAAATTCAAGATGAAACAGTTTGTTATTTGTGGTTGAGATTTGAGCATGATGAGTCTTTTAATGATTTTAAACTTACAGATTACCTTTCAGAACGACATATTCGGTATGAGGAGGTTACATAAATATGTTTGGTTCAAGTTTAGATTCTTCTCAATTATTACAGGCTCTATATGAAACATTGTATATGGTGACAGTATCACTTGTTATCGGTGCTTTAATTGGAATACCTCTTGGCATCTTATTAGTGGTAACTAGAAAAAGTGGTATATGGCCGAATACAATATTGCATCAAGTATTAAATCCTATCATTAATATTTTAAGATCAATTCCGTTCATTATTTTATTAATAGACATAGTGCCTTTTACTAAATTGCTGGTAGGCACATCTATCGGCACAACAGCAGCCATTGTACCACTCACGGTTTATGTAGCACCTTATATCGCACGTTTAGTAGAAAACTCTTTACTGGAAGTTGATGACGGGATTATTGAGGCAGCTAAAGCAATGGGTGCATCACCTCTTCAAATTATGCGTTATTTTTTATTACCGGAAGCACTAGGTTCATTAATTCTAGCTATAACTACAGCTATTATTGGTCTCATAGGTAGTACAGCAATGGCGGGTGCTGTTGGTGGTGGTATAGGCGATTTGACTTTAGTTTATGGTTATCAACGGTTCGATACAATAGTCATTGTGATTACAGTCATTGTACTTATTATTATTGTTCAAATTATACAAACGTTAGGTAATTTTATCGCTAGAGTCATCCGTAGAAATTAAAATGCTAGTAAGTGTTTTATAATTGTTTAGAGGGAACTCATTTATGAAAAAGATTTTAAGTTTTTTAATCGTTGCAATTTTAGTTTTAGCAGCGTGTGGTGGTAATAATGGTAAAAAGGTAACCATAGGTGTTGCATCCAACGACACCAAGGCTTGGGAAAAAGTTAAAGAATTAGCTAAAAAAGATGATATTGATTTAGAAATCAAGCACTTTTCAGATTACAATGTTCCAAACAAAGCGCTTAGTGACGGTGATATCGATTTAAATGCCTTCCAACACTTTGCTTTTTTAGATCAATATAAAAAAGCTCATAAAGGTGCCAATATTGAAGCACTTAGCACTACTGTATTAGCCCCTTTAGGTATTTATTCAGATAAAGTTAAGGACATTAAAGATGTTAAAAAAGGAGCACAAGTTGCTATTCCGAATGATGTATCTAACCAAGCTCGAGCACTTAAGTTATTAGAATCTGCAGGTTTAATTAAGCTTAAGAAGAACTTTGGATTAAACGGAACAACAAAAGATATTGAAAGTAATCCTAAAGATTTAAAAATTAAAGCTGTCGATGCACAACAAACAGCGCGTGCACTTTCTGATGTGGATATATAGTTATCAATAACGGTGTTGCTACCAAAGCAGGAAAAGATGCTAAAAAGGATCCAATTTATTTGGAAGAAGCAAGTTCAGATGCAGTAAAACCATATATTAATATTGGGGCTGTCAATTCTAAAGACAAAGATAATAAAACATACAAAAAAATTATAGAACTTTATCATTCAAAAGAAGTTCAAAAAGCATTAAAAGAAGATACTAAAGACGTAGAGAAAGCTATAAATTTATCTGAAAAAGAGATTAAAGAAATTGAAAAAGATTTAGCCGAATTAGCCGAAAAATAAAATCATTTTGCAATGGCGTCTCATAACATGTAGAATTCAATTTTTCATATTATGAGATTTTTTTGTAGTTTGAACAGAGTAGATACCAATCATAGGTGTAGATAGTTTTTAATTATGAAGACTTTTTAAATAGAGAGATAATTGTATTTGAAGTGTAATCAAGGTAAGTTGAACGATATTTTAAGAATTTGTAATAAAAAAGATATTGTAATAATGATGAATTTGTATAGTCGTAAATATATTTGAGTGTAATCCTATTATTTATAAATGATAATTTTTGTAATCAGAATGTCATCAAACACACACATCGTGTTCATAATTAAGTAGTATAATATTAATGAGTTATAAATATTCGGGGAATAAAAAAGTAAAGTAGAGGAGGATTTCAAGTGCAAAAAAAATACATAACTGCTCTTATTGGAACAACTGCAATTAGCGCATTAGCATCAACTCATGCACAAGCTGCTACAACACATACAGTGAAAAGTGGAGAATCAGTTTGGTCAATTTCTCACAAATATGGAATTTCTATTACTAAATTAAAGTCACTGAATGGATTGACTTCGAACTTAATTTTCCCTAATCAAGTTCTTAAAGTATCGGGGTCGTCATCTAAATCTTCAAAGGCGACATCATCTAAAGGTGGCTCCGTTTATACTGTTAAAGCTGGAGATTCATTATCAGCTATAGCTGCGAAGTATGGAACAACATATCAAAAAATTATGCAGTTAAATGGACTTGATAATTTCTTTATTTATCCTGGCCAAAAACTAAAAGTTCCAGGTAAAGGTGGTTCTGGTAGTTCATCAGCTAGTAATTCTAGTTCAAATGGTGGTTATTACACACCAGTATTTTGCCATCAAAACTTATATACTTGGGGACAATGTACTTGGCACGTATTTAATAGACGTTCTGAAATAGGTAAAGGTATCAGTACTTACTGGTGGAATGCGAATAATTGGGATAATGCATCAGTAGCAGATGGTTACACAATTGACTACAGACCAACTGTAGGTTCGATAGCACAAACTGACGCTGGTTACTATGGTCACGTTGCATTTGTTGAGCGTATCAACAGTAACGGTAGTATTTTAGTTTCAGAAATGAACTGGAGTGCAGCTCCAGGATATGTTACTTATAGAACAATCCCGGCGTACCAAGTTTATAATTATAAATATATTCACTAAATGACTAACATTTATGTTATAAAAGAAATATTTTATTTCTAGAATGATTTAGAATATAAGCCCATTAATGCTTTGTTATCAATTCATTAATGGGCTATTTTGATATCTGAAGAGGAAATTTTTTTACTTTGATAATAGTGTTTTTGATGGAAATAATTTATATTAATTTTAATTCTTCAAGTAATTGCTTATAGTTGTTTACAGCTGCTGAGTATTTTAATTTATCCTGATTTTTTACTTCTTTAATTGGGTTTTCTACAATATCAATCATATGTTAAGATAAGCTATCTATATTATTTTCTTCTATTAAGTAACCATTTTCTCCATTTTTAATAATTTCACTGGGACTATAGGGAATGTTGTATGACAGTGCAGGACATCCCATTTCAATACTTTCTATAATTGTTAAGCCGAAACCTTCATATTTACTTGTTAATAGAGAAGCTTTAGAAGTTTTAAATTCTGTAAGTGGATTTTTAGTATAATCTAAAATTTTAACTTTATCATGAAGTTTTGAAATCAGTGATTTGATTAGTGTCAATTGTTGATCTTCATCTCTTCCGAACAAGTGTAATTATGTTTGATGACCACTTTGCAAGAATTGTCGATATGCTTTAATTAAATGATCAATTTGTTTTTCAGCACTAAAACGTCCTATATAAATAAAACGGTCTTTTTTCTTATGTGTTTCTGTATGAATATCGTCAGCAATTTCTATAAAATGAGGAATTAATTTGAAACGCTGGTCTTCTATAGGATAAACTCTTTGAATATCACGTTCTTGCTGTTCAGTTAGAACTATATAATTTATATACGCCTTTAGAATGTTCTAAAGTGAATTTATAAGATTTTTTAATGTGTTACTTGATAAATGGGAACTGTGAAATACAAATATATTTTTGGTTTGATGTGTTTGTTTCAAAAGAGGACGATCTAGAAATCTAGCATCACAAAATACAACATCATTATCTTTGAACTTGGCTTGGAAATAAAATTGTGCTAATGCTTTATCATTTTCAAAGGTCTTATATATTTTTGTGTTTTTATATAATTCAATTCGATTTATCTTGTTTTTATCGTTGTTTTGAAAGTATCGTTTGCAATACATTGTACCTATTGTATCGAATAGTTTATCGCTATATTTAAGCTTAGAATTATCAAAATAATAGATTTTTCTATGAAGTTGCCCGTATAAATTATATTCGTGACGTTCATATTTTAATCCTGTAGTGGTAGAAATAAAGACCTCATGTTTAAGAACATCGGATGTGCCATAGTATTTTCGAAATCGTACATAGTTTTCTCCGCTATAGTAACGATAATACTACCATTTCTTTCTTCTTTATGCGTGAAATCTTTGATATTTCTTTGAATTTTAACGTATTTTGGATTTCTTGTAATAAATGTTTTAGGAGTTTTAAAAAGTTTGAAACCGGATAACCATTCGTACATATTTTCAGTCACTTTATTTTCTTTTAAAAAATGTTTGTAAATACTGGGGTGATTACCATTGTAGTTTGTAGTGAGAATTTTACTCGCTATTCCAAATTCTTCATCAATAAGTTTTATACGCCTAAGTAGAGCTTGAGTTCTTCCACCATGTGATAGTGGAAGTGTTGATGTAATTGTATAAATCATTGCAATTATAATGTGTGATTATTTTAAAAATTGTTAATTACACATGATAAAGATTTTTTAAAAAATTGGTCTTATACAATAAGACCAATGTAAAATTCAACTTTATTAATGATAATCGTATTCATTTTTGACTTTTCTAAAACTTGTAAACAAGCGTAACCCGTTAATTGCAAACCGAGCCTAAATCACTTAATTTACGTAATTTAGACGGCGATTTAATTGAAACGTAAAAATCAATAGCAGTACCAACTGCACTTAAACCTAGTGACAAATAGACCAATTGCTTATTTTTAGCATCGTGTCGAATACCGTTATATCCATCCAAAATAAATCCTGCAACGTTAAATAAATTAGTTAAGTGTGAAGCGCTAGATTGTTTTGCCATAAAAATCCCCTCCAGTAGTTAACGTACATAATTAAAATTATATAAGTTTAATGCGTGGCTAAATTTTGATTTTCAAAATTAGTTACAATTGAGTTAAACCACTGCATAATTTAATTTATGGTAACATAATACTAAATATAAAAAGTTTTTTGAAGTGTTTAAGAAAGAGATAGGGAAGGATTAGCAATGATTAAATGTGTATGTTTGGTTGAAGAAAAGGATAATAAGTTGTTACTAGTTCAAGTTCGTCATAGAAATAAATATTATTTCCCAGGCGGTAAAATTGATGAAAGTGAAAGCTATGTCGTAGCTTTACAAAGAGAACTTAAAGAAGAATTACAATTGGATTTAACTACGCATGAACTGGAATTTATAGGAACAGTCGTAGGTGAAGCATATCCACAACATGATACATTAACTGAACTTAACGGTTATAGAACGACTAGGTTTATTGACTGGTCTCAAATTCATACAGATAATGAAATTACAGATATACAATGGTTTGATATTGAAGATACTACTTATATAGCACCTGCAGTGATAACTTGGATAGATAATTTTTTGAAAGAGGAGTAACAAAAGTAAAGGCATGTTTTTAAAAGCGTATGAACCTCATTTATATCCATTCGTAGAAGCTATACAGATTTCTCCTAATGATTCAATATTTACAAAGACACCGATAGATAACATTATATCTGCACAACATGATAAAGAACGTCATCCTATCTTAGTCATGGAAAATGGTTCGTGTGTAGCTTTTTTTACTTTACACGAAGGTAATGGGCCTAAAGACTATGCGAATAATCGCAATGCAGTTTTCTTTAGATCTTTTAGTGTTGATTGTCGATATAGAGGCCGTGGAATTGGTAAGAAAACTATTCAAATATTACCTAAATACGTTAAAAAGAACTTTCCAGAGGTAAATGAAATCACGCTTGCAGTTAATACTGATAATTTAAAGGCGATTCATTTGTATTGTCAAGCTGGTTATATTCATACATATGATAGTTTATTAGTCGGCAGACCTGTTCATATCATGAAATATTATTTATAAAGTCAAATATCCCATCACTATTAAACACAATAGCAGTGGGATATTTTTAATGCTTTTGTGTAGTAGAGGAGCTTTTATAGTTCGTACGTTTAATCATAAATGCTGTAATCCAAGCAGTAATCGGGATACTTATGGTTACAGCGATTCCTCCAAGAAGAATAGAAACGAATTCTTGTGTGAATATCTTAGAGTTAATGATGTGTCCAAAGGAATAATGCAATTTAAAGAACCAAAAGAATAACGTCAATTGACCACCAAAATAGGCTAAATAAATTGTGTTAGCAGAGGTTGCTAGAATCTCTCTCCCCACGCGCATACCTGATTGAAATAGTTGATGTTGATTTAAATTTGGATTAGTTTCATTTAATTCGTACATGGGTGAACTAATGGTAATAGCTAAATCAATAACAGCGGCTATGACTGCTAAAACAATTGTAAATACCATAAATTGCACCATATCAATTCCAATATTCATCGAGTAGACGTATGTTTCATCTTGTTGTTCTGTGGCGAATCCTTGAAGGTGACCTAGTTTTATTGAAAAGAAAATCAATAATATTAAAATTAGAGTTGTTACAATAGTGCCAATAAAAGCTGCCTGCGTTTTTACATTATAACTATTTAAAACGAATAAATTAATTGCTGCTATGACAATGCAAAAGAAAAATGTAACTAAATAAATAGGTGTACCAAAAATAATTAAGAGGATACTTATAATAAGAATGATGAAGTTTAAAAATAATGTAAAGAAAGATATGAGTCCTTTCTTACCTCCGAAAATCATCATTAAAATAAGTAGTAAGAGTCCTAGGATAGTAATGACACTCATTGTTTAACACCTCGCAATTTAAACCAAATTTCCATCAATGCAATGGTTATAGGTATAGTTAAGACAATGCCAATACCACCAGTTATTGCTCTAGCAACTTCTAATGACCAGTTCATTGAAATTGTGTAAGTAATTGTATTGGTATTTTTTAAGTAAATCAGAAACATTGGTAAGCTACCGGATAAATAAGAAAAGAGTAAAATATTCGTCATTGTACCCATGATATCTTGTCCAATATTACGACCAGCGAGTGCCCAGCGTCTCATTGAAATAGTGGGTGTACGTTGAAGAATTTCATACATACCACTTGCAATTGTAATAGCTACGTCCATAACTGCACCTAATGTTCCTATTAAGACGGAAGCTAGAAATACGTCTTTAGGTGGGAGTGTTAGGAATGTCATAGTTTCATATTTTATACCATTACCACCTGTCAATTTAATAATTATATGAGTGATACTCACGCATAAGAAAGTACCTATGAGTGCACTTATTATGGTAACGAGTGTTCTCATATGCCAACCCGTGACAAGTAATAGTGTGAGTGAAGTTGCGAAAATAATTGCGCCTGTCATTAATAAGAAAAGGTTGGTTTGACCGTGTTGATTGTGTATATATATTGTGCCTATTACGGCAATAGTATTTACAATCAGTGACAGTATAGACTGAAGACCTACTTTTCTTCCAACAATTAGGATAGTCAGTAGAAAAACTCCTGTAATTGCAACAACTAAACTATCACGTTTTTTCTCTATAATATTTGCATCACTAGTTTTTTTAGAAATATGTAATAAAACTTTATCATTTTTTGAGAATGATTCTGAATCTACTTGTGATTTCATATATTGGTGGTCAATCGTGGTTGTTTGCCCTTTAAATTTGCCATTTAGAATCTTTAGAGTTAGCTTCTCCTTGTATTTTATGTCTTTGTTATGTTGTTTATCTGTAACCTTTTCGGAATGAACATGATTGACTTGAGTGATTTGACCGATTGGCATATTATAAAATTTATCATTAAAAAATGTAAATATAAAAGCAGTCAAAAATAAACAGCCAAAAGTAATCAACATCCAAGAGAAAGGATTTTTAAAAAAAGTTTTGAATTGCATTTTAAAACCTCAATTCTCAATTTATTCAATTAAATTGATATAGTGATTATACGACCATTATTTATTGATTACAAAAATTTATAAAGAATGTTAATTGAAATTTTAGTATTGATAGCTGATAGGTAAGAATCAAATAATAAATCATTTAACCATTAGTATGGTGTTGTTTTGTTCATTAATTTGTAAATCAAGTTCCATGCTAATTTAATGTCCGTTTTTTTATTATCAAACCGTGTGACTGCGCATATTGTACGCTTTAGTTCTGTATGTATGAGTGGAATGTCTACCCATTCATTATTGTCATTTAAATTGATGTTTTGAGAACAAATCACAAAACTTTTATTTTGACGTAAGACATATTGTGCTAGTTGTTTGTTTGATAGGAAGTGTACTTTAGACTTTGTCGCTACCTTCAATTTGTTTTTGATGCTTTTGGCAAACGGTGTGAGGCAATATAAAGGTTCAGTTTCAAATTGAGACAGTAAGGGATGAATTGACATAAGCGATAGGATGATCTTTAGGTACATATATATGATAATTTTCTTCAAATAAAGGCATCATTTGCAGTTGTGATTCAGTTGTGATTTCCTCAGTCAATTCGGTTATTCCTATGTCTAACACACCTGTAATTAAGTCTTCCATCATTGTCTTATAGCACATCAATTGTGGAGTCATAATACTAGTACTTTGTTGTTCAAAAGATTGAATGAGCGGTAACATCATTTGTGATACGTCACTTTCCTCATAACCCACATAAATTGTACGTCGGTCAGTAGAAGATTGCTGTTGAAAAGATTGAACAGTCTTATCGATTTGATCTAATATTTGAGTAGCTTGAGAGAGTAACTGCTTACCTTCTGTAGTTAAGATAATATTTCGTCCACTTCTTTTAAAAAGTATGACATTTAATTCCTTTTCAAGTTGATTAATTTGTCGACTAATGGCAGATTGAGCTATATTCAACTCTAGTACAGCATCTGAAATATGTTCACGACGTGCGACCTTTACAAAATATTTAAGTTGCTTTATATCCATAATGTAAACCCCTCCTAAACTCCATATTAAAATTCTGTAAACAAAACTAATATAGCAATACTCTGCTAAATCATTCTAATTATTAGATAGGTTTAATCTAATTTATATATTGAACAGATAAATATATTACATTATAATAATTATTATCAAACCAAAATTGTCATAAAATTCTAATAATGGAGTGTGCATCATGTACAATGAGAAGTTAAAAAAGGGGTTATATGATTATCGTGAAGAACATGATGCGTGTGGTATTGGGTTTTATTCCAATATGGATAATAAAAGATCTCACGATATTATTAAAAATCTTTAGAAATGTTGCGTCGACTAGATCATCGTGGCGGTGTTGGGGCTGATGGTATCACTGGAGATGGCGCAGGGATTATGACAGAAATTCCATTTAAGTTTTTTGATCAATTATCAGATATACAAGTTCCCGGTGAAGGTCATTATGCCGTGGGATTATTTTTTCTAATGAACAAGTGAAAGACTCTATACATGAAACGAAATTTAATCATTACTTTGAAAGAGAAGGATTTAAAGTTATTGGATATCGAGATGTTCCTGTAGATACAAATGCTATTGCTGAGCATGTTGCAGATACTATGCCTTATATTCAACAAGTATTTGTAAATATTAGAGGAGTTAAAGAAGTTGAAAAACAACTATTTTTAGCAAGAAAGCAAATTGAAAAATATGGTGAGGAACACTCGTTAGATATATATTTTACAAGTTTATCAAATAGAACAATAGCGTATAAAGGTTGGTTACGTTCCGATCAAATTAAGGGTCTTTATCTAGATTTGCAGAATGAAAACTTTCAATCTAAGTTAGGACTTATACACTCTAGATTTAGTACAAATACGTTCCCAAGTTGGAAACGTGCACATCCTAATCGTATGCTTATGCATAATGGTGAAATCAATACGATAAAAGGTAACGTTAATTGGATGAGAGCGCGACAAAGTAAACTCGTTGAAACATTGTTTAAAGATGAAAAAATAAAGTTCGTTTTAACGTAGATGAGGACGTAAGTGATTCAGCTATTGTAGACAATGCTTTAGAATTTCTATTGTTAGCTATGGAACCAGAAAAAGCAGTAATGCTCTTGATTCCAGAACCGTGGTTATATAATAAATCGAATGATAAAAATGTAAGAGCTTTTTATGAATTTTATAGTTATTTAATGGAACCATGGGATGGACCAACAATGATTTCGTTCTGTAATGGAGATAAAATTGGTGCACTTACCGATCGTAATGGATTAAGGCCAGGTCGTTACACTATAACTAAAGATAATTTTATTGTTTTTTCATCTGAGGTAGGTGTAATTGACGTTCCTGAAGAAAATGTGGCTTTTAAGGGGCAATTGAATTCAGGAAAGCTATTGTTGGTCGACTTTTTACAAAATAAAGTTGTAGAGAATAATGAGTTGAAAGCAGATATTGCGAATGAGTTACCTTACGAACAATGGTTAAAAGAGAATAAGACGTCGTATGATTTAGATAATATTGACTATCAACCTTCTGAGTGGAGTGATGATACATTATTCCGTTTACAAAAACAGTTCGCTTATACAAAAGAAGATATAAGCAAATATATGACGGAGTTAGTAACAAATAGGAAAGATCCTATTGGAGCTATGGGTTATGATGCACCTATTGCTGTACTGAATGATAAGCCTGAATCATTGTTTAATTATTTTAAACAATTGTTTGCACAAGTAACAAACCCTCCAATTGACGCATATCGAGAGAAAATCGTCACTAGCGAACTATCCTATTTAGGTGGCGAAGGAAATTTACTTCATCCTGATGTTTCTGCGTTACAACGTATCCAATTAAAAAAAACAGTCTTAACTGAGGCTCAGTTGGCAACTATAGATGTAACACGTTTCAAAGTGACATATCTATCTACGTTATATACTGATCAACTTGAGAATAGTTTAACTGACTTAGGCAAACAAGCGATAAAAGCTGTTAAAAATGGCGCAAAAATTTTAGTTTTAGATGATAAGCCACTTGTAAATGAGAGTGGTTATGCGATGCCAATGTTACTAGCATTGAGTCATATTCACCAATTATTAATTCGTGAAGGTTTAAGAATGGAGACTAGTCTAGTTGTTTAATCGGGAGAAACTAGAGAAGTTCACCATGTTGCTTGTCTGCTCGGATATGGTGCAAATGCGGTGGTACCTTATTTTACTCAGCGTACGATTGAACAATTAACGCTCCAAGGACAGCTTTCAGATGAAGTGACTAGGAACGTCGACACATATACTCTAATGTAATATCTGAAGGTGTTATTAAAGTGATGGCTAAAATGGGGATTTCTACGGTTCAAAGTTATCAAGGTGCACAAATTTTTGAAGCGATTGGTTTATCTCAAAAAGTTATTGATCAATATTTCACGGGTACTCAATCGAAATTATCTGGTATTAGTATTGAACAAATTGATGAGGAGAATAAAGCTAGACAAAGTGGTGCGTCAGACTACCTTGAATCAGGAAGTACATTCCAATGGAGACAACAAGGTCAGCATCATGCCTTTAATCCTCGTATAATTTTCCTGTTACAACATGCATGTAGAGACAATAATTATGAGCTATTTAAGGAATTTTCAGAGGAAGTAAATTTTAAACGTATTGATCATATACGACATTTGTTAGGATTCAAACCTCAACGTGCGATAGATATTAGTAGAGTTGAACCTGCAAGTGAGATTGTTAAACGTTTTAACACTGGTGCGATGAGTTATGGGTCTATTTCAGCAGAAGCACATGAGACGTTAGCTCAAGCGATGAATCAAATAGGTGGTAAGAGTAACAGTGGCGAAGGCGGCGAAGACCCATCACGTTATGAAACTCAAAAAGATGGTAGCAATAAAATAAGTGCGATAAAACAAGTTGCATCTGGTCGTTTTGGTGCAACGAGTGACTATTTGCAACACGCTAGAGAAATTCAAATAAAAGTTGCGCAAGGCGCTAAGCCAGGGGAAGGTGGGTCAGTTACCTAGTTCAAAAGTGTATCCATGGATAGCTGAAACTAGGGGTTCAACAGTAGGTATCGGTTTGATATCTCCGCCACCTCATCATGATATATATTCAATAGAGGATTTAGCTCAACTTATACATGATTTGAAAAATTCAAATATAGAGGCAGATATTGCAGTTAAACTCGTATCCAAAACAGGAGTAGGTACAATAGCTTCAGGCGTAGTAAAAGCTTTTGCAGACAAAATCGTGATTAGTGGTTACGATGGTGGAACTGGGGCATCACCTAAGACAAGTATTCAGCATGTAGGTGTACCTTGGAAAATCGGTCTAGCTGAAACACACCAAACACTGAAACTCAATCATTTACGTAGCCGTGTGAAATTAGAAACGGATGGTAAGTTGCTAACAGGAAAGGATGTTGCATACGCATGTGCGCTTGGGGCAGAAGAATTTGGCTTTGCCACAGCTCCGCTCGTTGTTTTAGGTTGCATTATGATGAGAGTGTGTCATAACGGTACATGTCTAGTAGGTGTGGCGACACAAAACAAAGATCTACGTGCTCTATTTAGAGGAAAGGCACAATATGTTGTGAATTTTATGTACTTTGTTGCTGAGGAACTAAGGGAAATTTTAGCTTCATTAGGTTTAGAAACGGTAGAAGAGTTAGTTGGACGTACAGATTTTCTTAAGCGTTCGTCTCAACTAAAAGTTGGAAGTAAAGCGGCTACAATTCAAATAGAGAATTTAATCGAATACTTTGATGGACCGAATACAAAGGAAATTTCTTAACAACATCCATTGGATATAGGTTTTGATCTAAATTATTTATATCCAGATGCGAAACACAGTATTGAGAGTGGTCATTCATTTACTGGTAGTTATGTTATAAATAATGAACAACGCGATGTAGGTGTTATTACAGGTAGTTCTATTACAAGACATTACGGTGAAGAAGGATTGCCTGAAGATACAATTTTTGTATATACAGAAGGTCATGCGGGACAAAGTTTAGCTGCCTATGCACCGAAAGGTTTAACCATACATCATACAGGTGATGCCAACGATTATGTTGGGAAAGGCTTATCCGGTGGAACGGTTATTGTTAAAGCACCTAATGTTAAAAGAGAAAATGAAATTATTGTTGGTAATGTTAACTTTTATGGAGCGTCCAAAGGTAAAGCTTATATCAATGGTAAGGCAGAAGAACGTTTTTGTATAAGAAATAGTGGGGCTGATGTCGTAGTAGAAGGTATTGGTGATCATGAACTCGAATATATGACTGGCGGACATGTCATTATTTTAAGAGATGTAGGTAAAAACTTTGGTCAAGGTATGAGTGGTGGTGTGAGTTATATCTTCCCTTCAGATGTAGAAAGATTTAAAAAGGTAAATGTACTGGAAACTTTAGAATTTAGTGATGTGTGTCATGAAGAAGAAAAGACTCTAATTAGAGAGATGCTTGAAGCGCATTATAAATATACTCATAGTACTAAAGCTCAAAAATTATTGGATCAATTTGAAAGTGTTGAACAATTTGTAGTGAAAGTTATTCCAAAAGACTATAAATTAATGATGCAAAAGATTGATTTACAAAAACGTAAAATTGAACGTGAAGACGAGGCAACACTTGCAGCGTTCTACGATGATAGAAAAAATATTGAAAAAGAATTACAACCAGCAGTTATCTATTAGGAAAGTGAGGGATTTATCATGGGCGAATTTAAAGGATTTATGAAATATAATAAACAGTCTCTATCAGAATTGTCTTTGGTAGACCGTCTTTCTAATCATGAAGTGTTTCAACAACGTTTTACAAAGGAGGATGCCTCAATTCAAGGTGCGTGTTGTATGGATTGTGGGACACCATTTTGTCAAACAGGTCAACCTTATGGAAGAGAAACGATAGGTTGTCCTATAGGAAACTACATTCCTGAATGGAATGATTTAGTCTATCATCAAGATTTTAAAACGGCATATGAGAGATTAAGCGAAACAAATAATTTTTCTGAATTTACTGGAAGAGTATGTCCAGCCCCTTGTGAAAATTCTTGTGTCATGAAAATTAATAGGGAGTCAGTAGCGATTAAAGGTATCGAACGTACGATTATAGATGAAGCGTATGATAACGGATGGGTTCAACCTAAATATCCTGAAGACAATAAACCCCAAACAATTGCAATTGTAGGTAGTGGGCCAGCTGGACTTACAGCAGCAGAAGAATTGAATATTAAAGGTTTAAAGTGACAGTGTATGAAAAAGCGCATGAATCTGGTGGTTTACTAATGTATGGTATACCGAATATGAAACTAGATAAAGAAGTTGTTCGTCGCAGGATATCATTGATGAAGGAGGCAGGAATTGTTTTTAAAACAGGTGTCGAAATTGGTGTTGATATGAGTCGAGAAACACTTGAAGAGATGTTTGATGCAATTATTCTTTGTACAGGTTCTCAAAATGCAAGAGACTTACCTTTAGAGGGACGCATGGGGCTTGGAATACGCTTCGCTATGGATTTACCTCACTGAACAAACTCAGTATTTAAATGGTGAGATTGATGATGTATCTATCACTGCTAAAGATAAGAATGTTATAATCATAGGTGCTGGTGATACTGAAGCCGATTGTGTGGCTACTGCGTTGCGTGAGAACTGTAAATCTATCGTTCAGTTTAATAAATATACTAAGCAACCCGAAGAAATAACTTTTGAAAGTAACACCTCATGGCCTCTGGCAATGCCTGTATTTAAGATGGATTATGCCCATAAAGAATATGAAGCTAAGTTCGGTCAAGAGCCACGTGCTTAAGGAGTTCAAACAATGCGATATGATGTAGACGATCAAGGTAATGTTAGAGGACTATACACTCAAATATTAAAGGAAACGTCTGATGGTATGGTCATAGAAGATGGGCCTGAACGATTTTGGCTTGCTGACTTAGTCTTATTATCTATCGGTTTTATTGGAACGGAGACAACTGTTCCACATGCTTTTGAGATTCATACTGAACGTAATAAGATTGTAGCAAACAATGTTGACTTCCAAACTAATCATCCTAAAATTTTTGCAGCAGGGGATGCTCGACGCAGGCAAAGTTTAGTTGTTTGGGCCATTAAAGAAGGTCGTGCTATTGCCCAGTCAGTTGATAAATATTTAAGTAATAAAATTCTAGTGTAGATACAATAATAATTATATTGACTTTTAATGAACGCTATTATATGATTGTTATTGTGTTCTTTGGAGGAATACCCAAGTCCGGCTGAAGGGATCGGTCTTGAAAACCGACAGGGCCTTAACGGGCCGCGGGGGTTCGAATCCCTCTTCCTCCGCCATTAGAATTAAATTCCAAGACTAATAGATACAAAAGGCAAGTACTTATTTTAATGAGTATTTGCCTTTTTTATATTGTATTTGTAATCTTTATAAACACGAGCGAAATTTCGGAATTAATCCATTATTTAGAGGAGTTAAATTTAGAATGGCCAGTATCTATTTTTTTACGATTTCATGTAAGCCTTTATATAACTTATCTAGACAAGTTATACTTTTTATAAGAAAGTAAGGGAGTGAAATGTATGGCTGTAAAAAGAAAAGATGTAAATGCCATTGTTGAAGCAATTGGTGGAAAGCAAAATTTAGATAAAGCAACACACTGTGTAACACGTCTAAGATTAGTGCTAAAAAATGATAGTGAAGTTGATAAAACTGTATTAGATGAAAATCTACTAGTAAAAGGACAATTTAAAGCAGACCATCAATATCAAATAGTTATAGGACCTGGTACAGTAGATGAAGTATATAAACAATTTATTGAAGAAACAGGCGTTGAAGCATCATCAAAAAATGAGAAAAAAAAGCAGCTGCACAAAAGGGTAATCCATTACAACGTTTAATTAAATTATTGGGAGACATTTTCATCCCTATATTGCCGGCTATAGTTACTGCAGGTTTACTCATGGGTATTAGCAATATACTTACTATGAAAGGTTTATTTGGCCCTGAAAAATTAATTGAAATGTATCCACAAATTGCAGATATTTCCGATATCATCAATGTGATTGCAAACACAGCTTTCATATTTTTACCAGCTTTAATTGGATGGAGTAGTATGAGAGTATTTGGTGGGAGTCCTATATTAGGTTTAGTGCTCGGTGAATCTCCAACTTGTCTCTCAATACGATATCGGCAAAACGAATATACCAACTTGGAATATATTTGGTTTACATATTAAACAACTTAATTATCAAGGACAGGTATTGCTGGTTCTTATAGCAACGTATATTTTAGCAAAACTTGAAAAAGTATTAAACAAAGTAGTTCATGCCTCCATTAAAGTGCTCGTTGTTGGACCAGTTGCTTTGCTTGTGACTGGATTCTTAGCGTTTATTATTGTTGGTCCTGTCGTACTTCTTATTGGTACTGGTATTACCAACGCAGTTACTTTTGTTTTTGAACACGTTGGTTGGCTTGGTGGAGCTATCTATGGCTTGGTTTATGCACCGCTTGTTATTACAGGTTTACACCATATGTTCTTAGCTGTTGATTTTCAGTTGATGGGTAGTCGATTAGGAGGCACATATTTATGGCCGATAGTAGCCATCTCAAATATATGTCAAGGTTATACAACTTTTGGGGCTTGGTATGTCTATAAACGACGTCGGATGTCTAAGAAATAAGGCTTAGCTTTAACATCAGGAGTGTCAGGACTGCTTGGAGTTACTGAACCCGCTTTGTTTGGTGTCAATTTGCCATTGAAATATCCATTTATCGCAGCAATATCTACATCTTGTGTGTTAGGTGGAATTATCGGAGCTAACCAAGTTTTAGGAAAAGTAAGTGTCGGAGGAGTACCAGCTATTATCTCAATCCAAAAAGAGTTTTGGTTGATTTATGGTATTATTACGGTTTTAGCAATTATTGTTCCATTCTTTATAACCATTTTCCTATCAAAGTTAAGCAAACAAGAAGTTAAAGAAATGGTAGAAGAATTTGTGGCAGACTAACGATAAATTGTGAAATTTAAAAGTAAAATTGTTAAAAGGTGGGAAAATTATGTCACGGAATGATTGGAGAAAATCGGTAGTTTATCAAATTTATCCTAAATCATTTAATGATACGACTGGAAATGGCAAAGGAGATTTAAATGGTATTATTGAAAAGTTTGATTATCTAGAGTTTTTAGGTGTCGATTATTTATGGCTTACACCTATATATGAATCTCCAATGAATGATAATGGATACGATATTAGTAATTACTTACAGATTAATGAGCAATTTGGAACGATTGACGACTTTAAGAGACTTGTAGATGAAGCACATCATCGAGGTTTAAAAATCATGTTAGATATTGTTATCAATCATACATCCACAGAACACAAGTGGTTTAAAGAAGCCCAGTCCTCTAAAGAAGGTTCTTTAAGAGATTATTATTTCTTTAGACAATCGGATGATGGACCACCAACAAATTGGGAATCCAAATTTGGTGGTAACGCTTGGGAATATGATGATAAAACGGATGAATACTATCTACATTTATTTGATGTTTCTCAAGCTGATTTAAATTGGGACAATCTGAAGGTAAGACAAGAATTATATCAAATTGTTAATTATTGGATTGACTTTGGTGTTGACGGTTTTAGATTTGACGTCATTAATCTGATATCAAAAGGTGAGTTCAAGGATTCTTCGAAAATTGGGAAGGAATTCTATACGGATGGACCACATGTACATAAGTATTTAAATGAACTAAATCGTCATACCTTTGGTGATAAAGAGTTAATGACCGTAGGAGAAATGTCTTTAACGACTATTAATCATTGTATTAAGTACACTCAACCTGAAAGACAAGAATTAAATAGTGTTTTTAATTTCCATCATTTAAAAGTTGATTACGCCAATGGAGAAAAATGGACATATGCCGAATATGATTTCCAACAATTGACAAAGAGATTAATGGAATGGCAAGTAGGTATCTATGAAGGTGGAGGGTGGAACGCAATATTTTGATGTAATCATGATCAACCAAGAATAGTATCTAGATTTGGAGATGCTACGACTGAGGAATTACGTCAAAAAAGTGCAAAGACTTTAGCTATTGCACTACACATGTTACAAGGTACACCTTATATCTATCAAGGTGAGGAGATTGGTATGACCAATCCTCGTTTTGAAACTATCGATCAATACCGTGATGTTGAATCTTTAAACGCCTTTAAAGAATTAAAAAGTAAAGGTTATTCTGAGGAATATATATTAAAAATATTAAGTCAGAAATCCAGAGATAATTCACGTACCCCAATGCAATGGAGTAATAGTAAAGAAGCTGGTTTTACGAGGGGTAAATCATGGATAAATGTTACATCTAATTACAAAAATGTGAATGTCGACCAAGCAATTAAAGATTCCAATTCAGTACTGCACACTTATCGACGACTGATAGAATTACGTCACGATTATGATATTTTAACATACGGAAATATTACACCTTTATATATGAACCACGATCAACTTTTTACATATCGTCGTGATTATCAATCTACTTCTTGGCTTGTGATTGCCAACTTTTCGAAAGAAGTTATAAAATTACCGACTGATTTAAATACTGAAGGAGATATTATTATTCAAAATGGTAAAATAACGAATAATGAAATATCTGGTTTTGGTTCGATAGTCATTGAGACGCATGAATTTTGAAGAATGAGGCAACAACCATGAAACAAAAGAAGTTTTTAACTATTTATAATGAACTTAAAAGTAATATCTTAACTCAAGATTTAAATTATGGTAATCAGTTACCTTCTGAGTATGACTTAGTTTCTACTTATGATGCTTCGCGTGAGACTGTTAGAAAAGCATTACATATGCTAGAACAAGATGGAATGATTCAAAAAATCCGAGGTAAAGGTTCAGTGGTTATTTATCAAGAAATTACTGAATTTCCATTTTCTGAGTTAATTAGCTTTAAAGAAGTAAAAGAAGAATTAGATCTTAAACACGAAACAAATGTGATTTTAAACGAAATTGTAGAAGCACAAGCATTTCCTGAAGTTCAAAGAGAGTTAGAGGTTTCTGACAATGAAAAATTAGTTCATATTCAACGGACACGTTCTATTCACAATAAAGTGAAAATCTTCGATGAAGATTTCTTCTTGAAATCAGTAGTTGAGGCAATCACTAAAGGTATAGCTCAAGACTCAATTTATGCGTATTTAGAGAATAAATTGAAATTAGATATAAGTTATTCAAGTAAAGCAATTACATTTGAATCTTTTTCATCTTTGGACTATGAAATTTTTGGGAATCATCTCACGCCTTTTACGGCTACTGTCAGAAGTACTGTTTTTTTAAAAGATACCACATGTTTTCAATATAATATTTCAAAGCATTTAGCTACAGAGTTTAAATTTAAAGAGTTTTCAAGACGGCGATAATTAAATTGTGTTGAAGTTTAAGAAAAGTTTCATGTTTGAAATTTTTTTGATAAAGGTAAGAGTAAAAAATGAAATTTTTACGCTTGCAAAGAGATACTCAATTATAGTATTATAAGCTTTGCCGTGCTAGGTGGGGAGGTAGCGGTTCCCTGTACTCGAAATCCGCTTTATGCGAGACTTAATTCCTTTGTTGAGGGCGCATTTTTGTAAAGTCTGCCCGAAGCACGTAGTGTTTGAAGATTTCGGTCCTATGCAATATGAACCCATGAATCATGTCAGGTCCTGACGGAAGCAGCATTAAGTGGATCCTCATATGTGCCGTAGGGTAGCCGAGATTTAGCTGTCGACTTCGGTAACGTTTATGATATGTGTTCGATACGAAGGTGCATGGTTTTTTAATATTAATTTAAAAAATGAAAATAGATGATTGAGTGACTTTTAGTTGAGTCGCTTTTTTTATTATATGGATTAATTTTTTATAATTTGTTAAGGTTATACCGTTATATAGAATCATTTTAGTAATGGAGTAACATAACACAACAACTATTGAATTTGGAGGATACATGCAGATTTATTTAAGTACATTAACCGAAGTTGATTACGATACATCATTAGATAGTATTGAAAATAATTATGACCAAAATCCAGAAATGAGTTGGAAAGACCGAGCACGTGTTAAGCATTTAAGAAAGTCCGAGAATTACAATTATGAATTAGAAGTTATAGCTAAAAATGATTCAAATGATGTGGTTGGACATGTCATGCTAGCTGAAGTTTCACTCTTTTCTCAAAGTCGAGAAGAAGTCGCTTTAGCAATCAGTGCACTTTCTGTGGATGCAACTGTTAGAAATCAAGGCTTAGGTAAAGCCCTCTTAAACGCTGTAGAAGAAAGAGCAAATAACCAAGGATACAAAGCAATTTTTGTGAATTGTCATTCAGAGTATTTTAAGCAGGTGGGATATGAAGAAGCTAAACAATTTCATATAAGTATGGAAAACGTTAGTGTAGAAAATCCGTTGCTTGTTAAATTATTGAAACCATATCCTAATGAATGGTCTAGCATGGTAGTTCATTATCCTGAGGTTTTTTATTAATTTTATTTGTAAAGAAAAGTCACAAGCATGATATAATGATGAGTAATTGTTAATGGAGGTGCTAACGTGGATTACCAAGCTTTGTATCGAATGTATAGACCGCAAAGTTTTAATGATGTTGTGGGTCAAACACATGTAACTAAAACGCTACGTAATGCGATATCTAAAGGTAAACAATCGCATGCGTATATCTTTAGTGGGCCTAGAGGAACAGGTAAAACAAGTATTGCTAAAGTATTTGCCAAAGCAATTAATTGTCTGAATAGTAATGATGGAGAGCCTTGTAATGAATGTGCAATATGTAAAGGTATAACTCAAGGAACAAATTCTGATGTCATTGAAATTGATGCTGCAAGTAATAACGGTGTGGATGAAATAAGAAACATTAGAGATAAGGTTAAATATGCACCTAGTGAGTCTAAATACAAAGTTTATATCATTGATGAAGTTCATATGTTAACGACAGGTGCATTTAATGCATTGCTTAAAACTTTAGAGGAACCACCATCACATGCTATTTTTATTTTAGCAACGACAGAGCCTCATAAAATACCACCTACCATTATATCAAGAGCACAACGTTTTGGTTTTAAAGCGATTAGTATGGATCAAATTATCAATCGTTTAAAATACGTTGCTGACGCTCAATCTTTAGACTACGATGAAGCTGCCCTTGAATTTATTGCTAAAGTTTCTGAGGGAGGGATGCGTGATGCATTAAGTATCATGGATCAAGCCATAGCATTCGGGGATGAGCGCCTAACGTTACAAGATGCTTTGAATGTAACTGGCAGCGTTGATGAAGCATCTTTAAATGAATTATTTAAAGATGTCGTCAATAGTAACGTAAAGGAAGCATTTAACAGATATCATCATTTTATATCTGAAGGAAAAGAAGTTAATCGACTTATCAATGATATGATTTATTTTGTGAGAGATACCATTATGAATAAAACATCAGATAAAACGATTGAACATGATGCACTTATTCATTTTGATTTAGATATGTTATATCGAATAATTGATGTTATTAATGATACTTTAGTCTATATTCGATTTAGTGTGAATCAAAATGTTCATTTCGAGGTACTGTTAGTTAAACTTGCGGAAATGATTAAAAATCAACCACAAACTGTACAGAATGTTTCAACAACTGCTGTAGCTACTGAACCTGATAATGAAGTGTTACTTCAACGCTTGGAACAGCTTGAAAGTGAACTGAAAGCTCTGAAAGCACAAGGTGTAAGTAGCGGATCATCTCATCAACAATCTAAAAAACCTGTACGATCAATACAACGTTCGAAAAACGCCTTCTCTATACAACAGATAGCTAAAGTGTTAGACAAGGCTAATAAAGAAGACATTAAATTATTAAAAAACCACTGGCAAGAAGTGATAGACCATGCGAAAAGTAATGATAAAAAATCTTTAGTAAGCTTACTTCAAAATTCTGAACCAGTAGCAGCAAGCGAAGATCATGTGTTAGTCAAATTCGATGAAGAAATACACTGTGAAATCGTCAATAAAGATGAAGAAAAACGTAGTAATATCGAGAGCGTTGTATGTAATATTGTTAATAAATCTGTGAAAGTTGTTGGAGTTCCTTCAGATCAATGGTTAAGAGTAAGAGCTGAGTATTTACAAAACCGTAATTCTGGAGATAATCATAATGAACAACATAGCGTAAAACAAAGTCAATACGTGGATGTTGCTCAAAAAGCAAAAGACTTATTTGGTGAAGAAACTGTACATATGATTGATGAGGAATGATACATGACAAGCAATATATTCGTATGTATAATGTAATAAAAGCTTATTTTTTATAGAAACTGTTTAATTTCGAGGAGGAAATGATATTATGCGCGGTGGCGGAAATATGCAACAAATGATGAAACAAATGCAAAAAATGCAAAAGAAAATGGCTCAAGAACAAGAAAAATTAAAAGAAGAACGTGTTGCTGGAACAGCCGGTGGAGGTATGGTCACTGTAATTGTTACAGGTCATAAAGAAGTCGTAGATGTTGAGATTAAAGAAGAAGCTGTTGATCCAGAAGATGTAGAAATGCTTCAAGATTTAGTATTAGCAGCTACAAATGAAGCGATGAATAAAGCTGATGAGTTAACACAAGAACGTTTAGGTAAACATACTCAAGGCTTAAATATCCCTGGAATGTGATAAAGAATGCACTATCCAGAACCTATTTCAAAACTGATAGACAGTTTTATGAAATTGCCAGGCATTGGTCCTAAGACGGCTCAACGTCTGGCTTTTCATACTTTAGATATGAAAGAAGACGATGTTGTACAATTTGCTAAGGCCTTAGTAGATGTTAAGAGAGAGCTTACTTACTGCAGTGTTTGTGGACACATCACTGAAAACAATCCTTGTTATATTTGTGAGGACAAACAACGCGATTGGTCAGTGATTTGTGTAGTTGAAGATGATAAAGACGTTATTGCAATGGAAAAAATGCGCGAGTATAAAGGATTATATCACGTACTTCATGGTTCAATTTCACCTATGGATGGGATTGGGCCAGAAGATATTAATATACCCTCATTAGTAGAACGTTTAAAAAACGATGAAGTCAAAGAGCTTATCTTAGCAATGAATCCCAATTTAGAAGGGGAGTCTACTGCTATGTATATTTCAAGATTAGTTAAACCTATTGGAATAAAAGTCACACGCTTAGCACAAGGGTTATCAGTCGGCGGTGATTTAGAATACGCAGATGAGGTGACACTTTCTAAAGCGATTGCAGGAAGAACTGAAATGTAAATATGTTCGTAAAGACAATGCCAAGTTGGTGTTGTCTTTTTTTAAAATTAAAAGTTATGGTTTCATTAAAGAACAGGGGTATGTTTGAAAATGTTGAAGGGATTAGTAAGAATAAGTCGAAAATCCTATAAAGATTAGAGAAATTAATAAAGCATTCAAAGTTTGTGAATTGCTCTATAGTGTAAGTTTTTTAATGTGATATAAGTTGATATTTAATGATATAATGGCTTTTAATTCGTTTTTAGGTAAAAAAGTTCGGTTTTTGGTTTGGGATCAGAAGTGTCATGTTAATTTAGTGTAAATTTTACTGTTGTTAAAACATCTCGAAACCTGTATAGTATTTATTTGTTGAGCGAAACAACTTAACGAACTTTCAAAATCGATGTTGAAATTAATTATAAAAAGTTGTTGACTTAGTCTTTAATGAAGCGTATAATTACTTCTTGTCGGTAACGAAATGAACATTGAAAACTGAATGACAATATGTCAACGTTAATTCCAATAAATAGTAACGAAACGTTATAAACTATTAGTATTTATGAGCTAATCAAACATCATAATTTTTTATGGAGAGTTTGATCCTGGCTCAGGATGAACGCTGGCGGCGTGCCTAATACATGCAAGTCGAGCGAACAGACGAGGAGCTTGCTCCTCTGACGTTAGCGGCGGACGGGTGAGTAACACGTGGATAACCTACCTATAAGACTGGGATAACTTCGGGAAACCGGAGCTAATACCAGATAACATGTTGAACCGCATGGTTCAACAGTGAAAGACGGTCTTGCTGTCACTTATAGATGGATCCGCGCCGCATTAGCTAGTTGGTAAGGTAACGGCTTACCAAGGCAACGATGCGTAGCCGACCTGAGAGGGTGATCGGCCACACTGGAACTGAGACACGGTCCAGACTCCTACGGGAGGCAGCAGTAGGGAATCTTCCGCAATGGGCGAAAGCCTGACGGAGCAACGCCGCGTGAGTGATGAAGGTCTTCGGATCGTAAAACTCTGTTATTAGGGAAGAACAAATGTGTAAGTAACTATGCACGTCTTGACGGCACCTAATCAGAAAGCCACGGCTAACTACGTGCCAGCAGCCGCGGTAATACGTAGGTGGCAAGCGTTATCCGGAATTATTGGGCGTAAAGCGCGCGTAGGCGGTTTTTTAAGTCTGATGTGAAAGCCCACGGCTCAACCGTGGAGGGTCATTGGAAACTGGAAAACTTGAGTGCAGAAGAGGAAAGTGGAATTCCATGTGTAGCGGTGAAATGCGCAGAGATATGGAGGAACACCAGTGGCGAAGGCGACTTTCTGGTCTGTAACTGACGCTGATGTGCGAAAGCGTGGGGATCAAACAGGATTAGATACCCTGGTAGTCCACGCCGTAAACGATGAGTGCTAAGTGTTAGGGGGTTTCCGCCCCTTAGTGCTGCAGCTAACGCATTAAGCACTCCGCCTGGGGAGTACGACCGCAAGGTTGAAACTCAAAGGAATTGACGGGGACCCGCACAAGCGGTGGAGCATGTGGTTTAATTCGAAGCAACGCGAAGAACCTTACCAAATCTTGACATCCTCTGACCCCTCTAGAGATAGAGTTTTCCCCTTCGGGGGACAGAGTGACAGGTGGTGCATGGTTGTCGTCAGCTCGTGTCGTGAGATGTTGGGTTAAGTCCCGCAACGAGCGCAACCCTTAAGCTTAGTTGCCATCATTAAGTTGGGCACTCTAAGTTGACTGCCGGTGACAAACCGGAGGAAGGTGGGGATGACGTCAAATCATCATGCCCCTTATGATTTGGGCTACACACGTGCTACAATGGACAATACAAAGGGCAGCGAAACCGCGAGGTCAAGCAAACCCCATAAAGTTGTTCTCAGTTCGGATTGTAGTCTGCAACTCGACTATATGAAGCTGGAATCGCTAGTAATCGTAGATCAGCATGCTACGGTGAATACGTTCCCGGGTCTTGTACACACCGCCCGTCACACCACGAGAGTTTGTAACACCCGAAGCCGGTGGAGTAACCTTTTGGAGCTAGCCGTCGAAGGTGGGACAAATGATTGGGGTGAAGTCGTAACAAGGTAGCCGTATCGGAAGGTGCGGCTGGATCACCTCCTTTCTAAGGATATATTCGGAATATCTTCGTAGAAGATGAGGAATAACGTGACATATTGTATTCAGTTTTGAATGTTTATTATCATTCAAGTGAAAATAATTTCAAAATTAGGCTAATGAAAACGACAACGTTACAAATGCTTGACTTGAAATTAGACATTGTACATTGAAAACTAGATAAGTAAGTAAAGATTTTACCAAGCAAAACCGAGTGAATAGAGTTTTAAATAAGCTTGAATTCATAAATAATCGCTAGTGTTCGAAAGAACACTCACAAGATTAATAACGTGTTTTTGTTTTAAACTTTAAAAGAAATCGTTTTTCAGGTAACGAATGGAAACGAAGCCATATGAAAGCGATTGACTTAAAGTTGAGCGAAAACAGAGATTAAGTTATTAAGGGCGCACGGTGGATGCCTTGGCACTAGAAGCCGATGAAGGACGTTACTAACGACGATATGCTTTGGGTAGCTGTAAGTAAGCGTTGATCCAGAGATTTCCGAATGGGGGAACCCAACATGAGTGATGTCATGTTATTGACATGTGAATTCATAGCATGTCAGAAGGCAGACCCGGAGAACTGAAACATCTTAGTACCCGGAGGAAAAGAAAGAAAAATCGATTCCCTGAGTAGCGGCGAGCGAAACGGGAAGAGCCCAAACCAACAAGCTTGCTTGTTGGGGTTGTAGGACACTCTATACGGAGTTACAAAAGAACATGTTAGACGAATCATCTGGAAAGATGAATCAAAGAAGGTAATAATCCTGTAGTCGAAAACGTATTCTCTCTTGAGTGGATCCTGAGTACGACGGAGCACGTGAAATTCCGTCGGAATCTGGGAGGACCATCTCCTAAGGCTAAATACTCTCTAGTGACCGATAGTGAACCAGTACCGTGAGGGAAAGGTGAAAAGTACCCCGAAAGGGGAGTGAAAGAGAACTTGAAACCGTGTGCTTACAAGTAGTCAGAGCCCGTTAATGGGTGATGGCGTGCCTTTTGTAGAATGAACCGGCGAGTTACGATCTGATGCAAGGTTAAGCAGCGAATGTGGAGCCGTAGCGAAAGCGAGTCTGAATAGGGCGTTGAGTATTTGGTCGTAGACCCGAAACCAGGTGATCTACCCTTGGTCAGGTTGAAGTTCAGGTAACACTGAATGGAGGACCGAACCGACTTACGTTGAAAAGTGAGCGGATGAACTGAGGGTAGCGGAGAAATTCCAATCGAACTTGGAGATAGCTGGTTCTCTCCGAAATAGCTTTAGGGCTAGCCTCAAGTGATGATTATTGGAGGTAGAGCACTGTTTGGACGAGGGGCCTCTCTCGGGTTACCGAATTCAGACAAACTCCGAATGCCAATTAATTTAACTTGGGAGTCAGAACATGGGTGATAAGGTCCGTGTTCGAAAGGGAAACAGCCCAGACCACCAGCTAAGGTCCCCAAATATATGTTAAGTGGAAAAGGATGTGGCGTTGCCCAGACAACTAGGATGTTGGCTTAGAAGCAGCCATCATTTAAAGAGTGCGTAATAGCTCACTAGTCGAGTGACACTGCGCCGAAAATGTACCGGGGCTAAACATATTACCGAAGCTGTGGATTGTCCTTCGGACAATGGTAGGAGAGCGTTCTAAGGGCGTTGAAGCATGATCGCAAGGACATGTGGAGCGTTTAGAAGTGAGAATGCCGGTGTGAGTAGCGAAAGACGGGTGAGAATCCCGTCCACCGATTGACTAAGGTTTCCAGAGGAAGGCTCGTCCGCTCTGGGTTAGTCGGGTCCTAAGCTGAGGCCGACAGGCGTAGGCGATGGATAACAGGTTGATATTCCTGTACCACTTAGTATCGTTTTAATCGATGGGGGGACGCAGTAGGATAGGCGAAGCGTGCTGTTGGAGTGCACGTCTAAGCAGTAAGGCTGAGTGTTAGGCAAATCCGGCACTCATCAGGCTAAGCTGTGATGGGGAGAGGAAATTGTTTCCTCGAGTCGTTGATTTCACACTGCCGAGAAAAGCCTCTAGATAGATAACAGGTGCCCGTACCGCAAACCGACACAGGTAGTCAAGATGAGAATTCTAAGGTGAGCGAGCGAACTCTCGTTAAGGAACTCGGCAAAATGACCCCGTAACTTCGGGAGAAGGGGTGCTCTTTAGGGTTTACGCCCAGAAGAGCCGCAGTGAATAGGCCCAAGCGACTGTTTATCAAAAACACAGGTCTCTGCTAAACCGTAAGGTGATGTATAGGGGCTGACGCCTGCCCGGTGCTGGAAGGTTAAGAGGAGTGGTTAGCTTCTGCGAAGCCACGAATCGAAGCCCCAGTAAACGGCGGCCGTAACTATAACGGTCCTAAGGTAGCGAAATTCCTTGTCGGGTAAGTTCCGACCCGCACGAAAGGCGTAACGATTTGGGCACTGTCTCAACGAGAGACTCGGTGAAATCATAGTACCTGTGAAGATGCAGGTTACCCGCGACAGGACGGAAAGACCCCGTGGAGCTTTACTGTAGCCTGATATTGAAATTCGGCACAGCTTGTACAGGATAGGTAGGAGCCATTGAAACGTGAGCGCTAGCTTATGTGGAGGCGTTGGTGGGATACTACCCTAGCTGTGTTGGCTTTCTAACCCGCACCACTTATCGTGGTGGGAGACAGTGTCAGGTGGGCAGTTTGACTGGGGCGGTCGCCTCCTAAAAGGTAACGGAGGCGCTCAAAGGTTCCCTCAGAATGGTTGGAAATCATTCACAGAGTGTAAAGGCATAAGGGAGCTTGACTGCGAGACTTACAAGTCGAGCAGGGTCGAAAGACGGACTTAGTGATCCGGTGGTTCCATATGGAAGGGCCATCGCTCAACGGATAAAAGCTACCCCGGGGATAACAGGCTTATCTCCCCCAAGAGTTCACATCGACGGGGAGGTTTGGCACCTCGATGTCGGCTCATCGCATCCTGGGGCTGTAGTCGGTCCCAAGGGTTGGGCTGTTCGCCCATTAAAGCGGTACGCGAGCTGGGTTCAGAACGTCGTGAGACAGTTCGGTCCCTATCCGTCGTGGGCGTAGGAAATTTGAGAGGAGCTGTCCTTAGTACGAGAGGACCGGGATGGACATACCTCTGGTGTACCAGTTGTCGTGCCAACGGCATAGCTGGGTAGCTATGTATGGACGGGATAAGTGCTGAAAGCATCTAAGCATGAAGCCCTCCTCAAGATGAGATTTCCCAACTTCGGTTATAAGATCCCTCGAAGATGACGAGGTTAATAGGTTCGAGGTGGAAGCGTGGTGACACGTGGAGCTGACGAATACTAATCGATCGAAGACTTAATCAAATAAAAATGTTTTGCGACACAAAACCTTACTTACTATCTAGTTTTGAATGTATAAACATTCACTTGTCTGGTGACAATGGCAAGGAGGTCACACCTGTTCCCATGCCGAACACAGAAGTTAAGCTCCTTAGCGCCGATGGTAGTCGGACTGACGTTCCGCTAGAGTAGGACGTTGCCAGGCAATATACAAATCGTATGGATGCGATGAGCTGAATCGGGACCGTAAGGTCTCTTTTTTTATGTTTAAAAATAGAGAGTATTTGATATAGAAAAAGTAAAATTCTCAACGAAGAGAAAGTGTTTGGAGCTAATGAATTAAGAAGCGAGAGCAACGAATTTAGTCGAGCTAAATGAATCTGATGAGGGATACAAATGAAGAAAGATGAGAGCGCTTATCTTGAGTAGAGTAAGCTTTTTAGTACCCAATGGTAGTAGACTGATGTTCTAAATAGCCTCGGACATCAATCATTGTCTCAGGTCTCTTTTGTATCGGCAATCGATGACTGAATTGAAAATGCACTTATATCAAGTCAAGCTTTTTTCAACACTAGCTTTCGTTGCTGGGGTGGGACAACGAATTCTATCCTATCTCCTTAATTAATAATGTGAATTATTAGGAACTATTGGAAATTATTAGACAATATATCATACTTGGAAGTAGACGTTGAAAAATGAAAGTATTGAATGTCTCTTTTTATCATACTAAGCGCAAGTTTTAAATAGTAATTGTTTAAAGTATTAGAGTATTTTTTGTTTTTTTAATACACTAGTATTAAATAGATATAAGAGGAAAGGATTTTATTATGATTATTCGGGCATTGGAAGAGACAGATTTACCTTTTGTTCATTATTTGAACAATGAGTATTCTATTATGTCATATTGGTTTGAAGAACCTTACCAATCACTGAGTGAATTAGAAAATTTATATAAGAAACATATCTTAGATGAGTCAGAGCGTCGTTTCATTGTAGAAGAAAAGTCGAAGTCTATAGGTGTTGTAGAGCTATTAGAAATTAATTTTATACATAGAACATGTGAAGTGTTGATTATTATTGATCCTCAATATGCGAATAAAGGTTATGCTAAGAAAGCATTTAAAATGGCAATAGATTACGCATTTTTAGTATTAAATATGAATAAAGTATATTTATATGTGGATATAAAGAATGAGAAAGCAGTACATATTTATAAAAGTAATAATTTTGAAATAGAGGGAACATTAAAAGAACATTTTTATACAAGAGGTGAGTACAGAGATTGTTATGTTATGGGTTTACTCAAGAAAAATTGGATTAATAAACATGATGACGATTTATCACATATAAGATAAGGTGTTAGATTTGTATTTGAAAAGAGTGGCTAATAATGAATAAACCAATAATAAAAAATCTTACTAGGTTAAAGAATCATGGTGCTATTTCTATGCATGTGCCTGGACACAAAAATATGACGATTGGTAATCTAAAAAAATTAAATCTTGCTTTGGATATGACTGAAATTACTGGACTTGATGATATGCATCATCCTGAAGAAATTATCTTAGAAAGTATGGAAAAGTTTAAAAAGTATGATGATTATGATGTTTATTTTCTAGTTAATGGTACTACTTCAGGAATATTAACTGTTATTCAAGCTTTTTCAGAAGGGAATAGCAAATATCTGATATCTAGAAATGTACATAAATCAGTTTTTCATGGTTTAGATTTAACAAAACAACAAGCTAAAATTACAAGTATGCAAGTAAGTCGATATACTCATCAGTATGTTGAACCTCTGTTAAATAATGACTTCGATGAAGAATTTAAGTTAGGTATATGTACTTATCCCAATTATTATGGGGAAACATTTGAGGTTGATAAATGGATTGAAACACTGCATGACAGAAACATACCAGTATTAGTAGATGAAGCTCATGGTGCGCATTTTGATTTAGAGGGTTTTCCTAGGTCATCTATGAAGTATAATGCAGATTATGTGGTCCAATCTTATCATAAGACATTGCCTGCCTTAACGATGGGTTCTGTGTTGTTTATACATAAAGAAGCACCGCGCAAAGATCAAGTTATTGAATACTTGACGTACTTTCAAACTTCAAGTCCATCATATTTGATTATGTCTAGTTTAGAACTTGCACAAGAATTTTTTGAGGAATTTAAAAGTAACATATTTTTCGAAAAAAGGTCTAAGTTAATTGAAACATTATTAAAGAAAGGTTTTAACTTACATGAGCCAGCAGATCCTTTAAAGATAGTAATTAATTATGATGGCTTTGAGGGTTATGAGGTACAAGAGTGGTTTGAAAATGAAGATATTTATATTGAGCTAGCAGATGAATTTCAAATATTATTAGTATTACCTTTATGGCATAAAAACGATATATATCCATTTAAGGTACTCATTGAAAAAATTGAAAATATGATTATTCCAGAGAGAAAAAAGATAAATTCTAAAGTCTCTCCGCTAATGACAAAATCGAGTGATTATAGTGCTTCGTACTTTCAAAAAATTAAAGAAGTGTCGATAGAAGATGCGGAAGGTGAGATATTAGCTCAGCATATAGTGCCTTATCCACCTGGTATTCCAATTTTATTTAAAGGGGAAGTAGTTACTCGTCATATGATAGAATTATTTAAAGATTACGCAAGTAAAGGTCTAAAAGTTGAAGGATTAAGTAATAAAAAAATTATAGTTAAGGATGAGTAAAAATGTCTGCTTTTATAACGTTCGAAGGACCAGAGGGAGCTGGTAAAACCTCAGTTATCAAAGAAATTAATCAAAAACTAGCAAAGGATTACGATGTTATTACAACTCGTGAGCCTGGAGGTGTATCTACAGGAGAACAAATTCGCAAAGTTGTGCTTGATGGTGATCATATGGATATTCGTACTGAAGCGATGTTATTTGCAGCTTCAAGACGAGAGCATCTTGTCGAAAAAGTGATTCCAGCTTTAAAAGCAGGTAAAATTGTCCTTTGCGATAGATATATTGATAGTTCTTTAGCATATCAAGGGTATGCAAGGGGTATAGGTATTGAAGAAGTCAAAACTTTAAATGAATTTGCAATTAATGGATTATATCCAGATTTAACAATTTACTTAGATGTTAGTACAGAAGTAGGACACCAACGTATTATACAAAATAAACGTGACCAAAATCGCTTAGATCAAGAGGATAAAAATTTTCATGATAAAGTGATAGAAGGGTACCGTAAAGTGATTGAAAATAATGCAAGCAGATTTATTAAGATTAATGCTAATCAAGATTTGGAACACGTCGTTGATGAAACTTATCAAAGTATCATCAAATATTTAAAACAATTATGATATAATGTCGATAAGAGGTGTTAAAAAGATGAAGATGATTATAGCGATCGTTCAAGATCAAGATAGTCAAGAACTTTCAGACCAACTCGTAAAAAATAATTTTAAAGCTACAAAATTAGCGACAACAGGCGGATTTTTAAGAGCCGGTAACACAACTTTCCTATGTGGTGTTGATGATGACCGAGTAGATGAAATTTTATATGTTATTGATAACACTTGTGGTAATAGGGAACAACTTGTTTCTCCAATTACACCAATGGGTGGCAGTGCAGATTCTTACATTCCTTATCCTGTTGAAGTAGAAGTAGGCGGAGCAACAGTATTTGTAATGCCAATTGAAGCATTTCATCAATTTTAATCAGTTATAAAGATTGATTATGTCGTTTACGTATAATTGTGACAACATTGATGAATGAATTTATTGGGGTACATTTTTAATATAGAATTCTTTATTTTATAATGTTGGCTACTTTAAATGAAGTTTAAGATTAAAGACGTTTTCATTCAAATTTTAATGAATATCCTTAGAATTATAGCATAGAATTTAATAGTTATATGCGTTTGATTAAGATTGTATTTGTCGTTTGGAATTTGAATGAAGGAAACATGTCGAAAGTCTAAAGCTATGATTTGGGTGGCCTTTTTGTATTATAAAAGAGTAAGTAGAAGGAGCAAGCTGATCATGGATGAGCAACAACAGTTAGCGAATGCGTATCATTCAAGTAAATTATCCCATGCTTACTTGTTTGAAGGTGATGATGCTCAAACAATGAAGCGTGTTGCTATTAATTTTTCTAAATTAATTCTTTGTGATAATGATGAGCAATGTGAACTGAAAGTTGGTACGTTTAATCACCCTGACTTTATGTATGTTTCAACTGAAGAGAATACAATAAAAAAAGAACAAATTGAAAAACTTGTTCATCACATGAATCAATTATCCATAGAAGGTCAGTATAAAGTTTATATTATAGAAGATTTTGAAAAATTAACTGTTCAAGGTGAAAATAGTATACTAAAATTTTTAGAGGAACCACCTAAGAATACAATTGCTATTTTATTATCTACCAAGCCTGAACAAATTTTGGATACTATACATTCGAGATGCCAACATGTTTATTTTAAGCCTATAGACAGACAGCAATTTATTGAAAAATTGGTAGAAGCTTCTTTAACGAGACCAGTGGCAGAAATGATAAGTACATATACAACTCAGTTAGAAACTGCTATATCATTAAATGAAGAATTTGATTTAACTGCTTTGAGAAAGTCAATGATTCGATGGTGCGAATTAATTTTAACAAATAAATCCATGGCTTTGATAGGAATTATTGAATTACTTAAACAAGCCAAGAATCGCAAATTACAATTGTTAACTTTAGCTGCAGTGAATGGTTTTTTTGAAGATATTATGCACGCTAAAGTAGATATTGACAATCATTTTATATATAGTGATTTAAGTGAAGAAATTAAGAATTATGCGGAACGTTTAACGTATAATCAGTTAATTTTAATGTATGATCAAATCACTGAAGCGCACAAAAAATTAAATCAAAATGTTAACCCAACACTTGTATTTGAACAAATAGTAATAAAAGGTGTGATTTAAAATGCCAAATGTTGTAGGTGTTCAGTTTCAGAAAGCTGGGAAATTGGAATACTACGCGCCTAACCACTTAGATGTAAAGGTAGGAGATCAGGTTGTTGTTGAATCTAAAAGAGGTATTGAAATAGGACTAGTAAAGTTTCCGCCAAAAGAAGTGGATAACAAAGATGTTACTTTACCATTAAAAGAAATTATACGTTTAGTGACTAATGAAGATAAAACTACATATGACAATAATGAACGTGATGCTTTAAAAGCATTAGAACTATGCAAAAGAGTTGTGAAAGAACAAAGACTAGATATGCGTTTAGTAAATTGTGAATATACATTAGATAAATCTAAGGTGATTTTTAATTTTACAGCTGATGATCGTATTGATTTTCGAAAATTAGTTAAAATATTGGCACAAAATTTAAAAACAAGAATTGAATTACGTCAGATTGGTGTCAGAGATGAAGCGAAATTATTAGGTGGTATAGGTCCATGTGGCCGTTCACTATGTTGCTCTACTTTTTTAGGAGATTTTGAACCTGTTTCTATTAAGATGGCAAAAGATCAAAATTTATCCTTAAATCCTACTAAAATTTCAGGAGCATGTGGCCGTTTAATGTGTTGTCTTAAATATGAAAATGATTATTATGAAGAAGCAAGATCTCAATTACCTGATATTGGAGATACTATTCATACTCCTGATGGTAATGGAAAGGTCGTTGGACTAAATATTTTAGATATTTCTATGCAGGTTAAAATAGAAGGTCTTGAGCAACCGTTAGAATATAGATTGGAAGAAATAGAAGCGTTGAACTAAGGAGGTTGACTGATCTTTGAATAGAAATGAATTGTTTGAAAGACTTACAAGGTTAGAACGTAATGTAAATCAGTTGACTGAAGATATGATAGAACTCAAAGATCTAGCTGTAGAGCTGGTTGAGGACAACGTTGCTCTACAAGTAGAGAATGAAAATTTAAAAAGATTAATGGATAAAACTGAGCAAGCAACTGATAACAATCAAGAAAGAAACCACTCAAAAAATATAAAGATGCCATCTCCGAGTAAAGATAATTTGGCAATGCTTTATCGAGAAGGTTTTCATATATGTAAAGGTGAATTATTTGGAAAACATCGGTATGGTGAAGATTGTCTATTATGTTTAAATGTTTTAAGTGATTAAAGTTCTAAATGATTGAAAGGGTAAACATAAGGGTGTATTAAAAGTATGGACTTAATGCTATAAATACATCCTTTTTTTAGGTGTAAGTGACATGCTAAAAGAAAACGAACGAATTGATTATTTGATTAGAGAAGGTTATGAAATCATTCAAAATGATGATGTTTTTTCATTTTCAACAGATGCATTATTATTAGGCCATTTAACAGAAGTTAGAAAAAATGACAAGATAATAGATTTATGTTCTGGAAATGGAGTTATTCCATTATTACTATCTGCAAAGTGCACACAATCTATTGAAGGCATTGAAGTACAGCCTCAACTAGTTGATATGGCACGCCGAAGCTTTGTTTTAAATCAGCTAGATAGTAAGCTGACAATGCACTTGATGGACTTAAAAACTGTAAATCGTACATTCAAACCTTCACAATACACATTAGTTACCTGTAACCCTCCTTATTTTAAAATGAATCAGCTCAATCAGCATCAAATAGAAGCTCATAAAATAGCGCGTCATGAGGTAATGTGTGATTTGAAAGATTGTGTTGTAGCTGCTAAGCATGTACTTAAAGAAGGTGGACGATTTATCATTGTTCACAGAGCGGAAAGACTTATGGATGTCTTAACTGAAATGAGAAGTGCTAAAATTGAGCCAAAGAGACTCACGCTTGTGTATAGTAAGATGAACAAACCTGCTCAAGCCATAGTAGTGGAAGGGCGTAAAGGTGGTAAACAAGGGTTAGACATTCGTCAACCTTTATACATTTATAATGAAGATAACACGTATAGTGATGAAATGAAGGGTATATATTATGGATAAGCATTTTGTTTATATAGTAAAGTGCAACGATGGAAGTTTATATACAGGTTATGCCAAAGATGTAAATGCTCGAATTAGTATGCATAATGAAGGAAAAGGTGCTAAATATACAAAAATGAGACGCCCTGTTCAGTTAGTTTATCAAGAAGTTTATTATACAAAATCTGAAGCGTTAAAACGAGAATATGAAATAAAAACCTTTTCAAGACAAAAAAAGTTAAAAATGATAGAGGGGGGATAGGATGACAACTTTATATTTAGTAGGTACACCAATAGGAAATTTAGGTGATATTACATATCGTGCTATAGAAACATTAAAAAAAGTGGACATGATTGCTTGCGAGGATACTCGTGTGACGAGTAAGTTATGTAATTATTATGATATTAAGACTCCCTTGAAGTCTTACCATGAACATAATAAAGAACAACAAACTAGTTATTTAATTGACCAATTAGAAGAGGGATTAAATATTGCTTTAGTTTCTGATGCAGGACTCCCTTTGATAAGTGACCCAGGTTATGAACTAGTTGTTGAGGCACGACTTAAGAATATTAACGTTGAAACTGTACCTGGTCCTAATGCAGGATTAACTGCCTTGA
Organism: Staphylococcus saccharolyticus; assembly: GCF_900458815.1. Classification (NCBI taxonomy): domain Bacteria; kingdom Bacillati; phylum Bacillota; class Bacilli; order Caryophanales; family Staphylococcaceae; genus Staphylococcus; species Staphylococcus saccharolyticus. Next base: position 2,199,724 of record NZ_UHDZ01000001.1, on the reverse strand, counting down.
TGTCTAGTGGACTCCCTTCATTTACATATACATTTTTAGGATTTTTACCTAGAAAAGAGAAAGAAAAAATTGAAATATTGAATATGAGAATGTTTCAAAATAGCACATTAATATTGTATGAATCTCCTCATAGGATTACTGACACCTTGAAAGCCATTGCGAAAGTTGATTCTCAAAGATATGTAACTGTCGGTAGAGAGCTTACAAAAAAATTTGAGCAAGTACTTACGCATTCTGTTGACGTTATGATAGAAAAAATTAGCAAAGAAGAAATACCACTAAAAGGGGAATTTGTCATTTTAATTGAAGGTGCAGTGCCTCTGAATGATGAATTTTGGTATGAAATGTTCACTATCAAAGAACATGTTAATTACTACATCGAAAATAATCAAATAAAACCTAAGCAAGCAATTAAAATGGTTGCTCAAGATCGACAGATGAAAACGGGAGAAGTTTACAATATTTATCATAATGTTGAGTAAGATGTGTAAGTGATAATCATGCTTACTGTTTTTGTGTGTTATTTATCAACTTTCTAGAGTTTAAAAACTGTATATCTCAATCGTATATTTGAAATGAGTAAATTAAAGTAAAAGCACCATAATACATTGATTTTATGGTATTGTAGTAAAGATGATGACAATTAATTTTCAAATGATGTGAATTTGTAAAAACTAATACATAGTGGTGCGCTACTTCATTGAAAAGAAAAATAAATTTAGATATCATTTATTATGTAATTAATGAGGAGGACCAGTGATGGCTAAAGAAACATTTTATATAACAACCCCAATATACTATCCTAGTGGGAACTTACACATCGGTCATGCATACTCAACAGTCGCAGGTGACGTCATTGCTCGCTATAAAAGAATGCAAGGATATGATGTTCGATATTTAACTGGTACTGATGAACATGGCCAAAAAATTCAAGAAAAAGCTCATAAAGCTGGTAAAACAGAATTAGAATATTTAGATGAAATGATTGCTGGAATTAAAAGTTTATGGAGTAAGCTTGAAATTTCAAATGATGATTTTATTCGAACTACTGAAGAACGCCACAAACAGGTTGTAGAAAAAGTGTTCGAAAGGTTATTAAAGCAAGGAGATATTTATTTAGGAGAGTATGAGGGATGGTATTCTGTCCCAGATGAAACATACTATACTGAATCTCAACTTGTTGAACCAGTTTATGAAAATGGAAAAATCATTGGTGGTAAAAGCCCTGATTCCGGGCATGAAGTTGAATTAGTTAAAGAAGAAAGTTACTTCTTTAATATTAATAAATATACTGATCGATTGCTTGAATTCTATGATGAAAATCCGGATTTTATTCAACCACCATCTAGAAAAAATGAAATGATTAATAATTTTATCAAACCTGGTTTAGAAGATTTAGCTGTATCGCGTACTTCATTTGATTGGGGTGTGCGTGTACCATCAAACCCTAAACATGTAGTATATGTTTGGATAGATGCCCTTGTTAACTATATTTCTTCATTAGGTTATCTTTCAGATGATGAAACGTTATATAACAAATATTGGCCAGCAGATATTCACTTAATGGCTAAAGAAATTGTACGTTTCCATTCAATTATTTGGCCTATCTTATTAATGGCTTTAGACTTACCGTTACCTAAGAAGGTCTTCGCACACGGTTGGATATTAATGAAAGACGGTAAAATGAGTAAATCCAAAGGTAATGTTGTTGATCCAAATGTTCTTATTGATCGTTATGGGCTTGATGCAACACGTTATTATTTAATGCGTGAGTTACCATTTGGATCAGATGGAGTGTTTACACCAGAAGCTTTTGTTGAAAGAACCAATTATGATTTAGCCAATGACTTAGGAAATTTAGTTAATCGTACAATTTCTATGATTAATAAATATTTCCATGGTGAGTTACCAGCTTATCAAGGACCTAAACATGAATTAGATGAAAGCATGGAAGCAATGTCACTTGAAACGGTTAAAACATTTAATGAGAACATGGAAAGTTTACAATTCTCCGTGGCTTTATCTACAGTTTGGAAGTTTATTAGTCGTACGAATAAGTATATCGATGAAACACAACCATGGGTATTAGCCAAAGACGAGGAACAACGTGACATGCTTGGTAACGTTATGGCGCACCTTGTTGAAAATATTCGCTTTGCAGCTATATTATTACAACCATTCTTAACACATGCACCTAGAGAGATTTTCAAACAACTCAACATTAACGACCCTAAATTATCTCAATTAGAAAGTCTTGATCATTATGGTGCCCTTACTGAACCAATCACTGTTATTGAAAAGCCAACACCAATTTTCCCAAGATTGGATACTAAAGCAGAAATTGCCTATATTAAAGCATCAATGCAATCACCTAAATCTGAAGACAAAGAAGAAGTAGTAAGTAAGGAACAAATTGATATTAAAGACTTTGATAAAGTTGAGATTAAAGCAGCAACAATTACTGATGCTGAAAACGTAAAAAAATCAGATAAATTGTTGAAAATTCAAGTTGAATTAGGTAATGAACAGTGCCAAATCGTATCAGGTATAGCCAAATTCTATAAACCTGAAGACATTATTGGTAAAAAAGTCGCTGTCGTAACAAATTTAAAACCTGCTAAATTAATGGGACAAAAATCTGAAGGTATGATTCTATCTGCTGAAAAAGATGGTGTACTTACTTTAGTAAGTTTACCAAGTGCTATACTGAATGGTGCAATCATAAAGTAATTTTGTCTAAAGATAGGAGAGATGATGATGTTGATCGATACACATGTACATTTAAATGATGAACAATATGATGAAGATTTAAATGAGGTAATCTCTCGCGCTAGAGAAGCAGGCGTGGATAGAATGTTTGTAGTGGGGTTTGATACACCTACGATAGAACGTACTATGGAACTCATAGATAAATATGATTTTATCTATGGCATTATCGGTTGGCATCCTGTCGATGCTATTGATTGTACGGAAGAGAGATTGGAATGGATTGAAAGTCTATCTAAGCATCCTAAAATTATAGGTATTGGAGAAATGGGCTTGGATTATCATTGGGATAAATCACCAGCAGATGTGCAAAAGGAAGTATTTAGAAAACAAATTGCACTTGCTAAACGTGTTCAATTACCTATTATTATTCATAATCGTGAAGCGACTCAAGACTGTGTGGACATCCTATTAGAAGAACATGCTGAAGAAGTCGGAGGTATTATGCATAGTTTTAGTGCTTCACCTGAAATTGCTGACGTTATTATTAATAAACTAAACTTCTATGTGTCCCTTGGTGGACCGGTAACATTTAAAAATGCTAAACAACCGAAAGAAGTGGCAAAACATGTGCCTATGAATCGATTATTATGTGAAACTGATGCACCATATTTATCTCCACATCCGTATAGAGGTAAACGAAATGAGCCTGAACGTGTTACACTAGTCGCTCAACAGATAGCTGAGTTACGTGGTATATCATATGAGGAAGTATGTCAACAAACAACTGAAAATGCAGAGCGCTTATTTCACTTAAAGCAATTATAAGTGTGTTTTCCAATGAGAAAGGTGTCTAACTTTGAATAGGAGGTAAATCTTTACTCTTTCAAAAGTTAAGGATATCTTTCTCATTTTCTTTAAACATGAGCATAAGAGCATCGTAAACAGCTCATGTTTAATTGTTTACATTTTGATAATACTTATAGATTTTATAAAATGAGGCTAACAACTTTAACATTATTGGAAGGTTATAAAATGAAAATAAATGAATTCATAGTAGTTGAAGGTAGAGATGATACACAACGTGTAAAAAGTGCAGTAGAGTGTGATACTATTGAAACGAATGGTAGTGCGATTAATAAAGACATTTTAGATGTTATTCAAAATGCTCAAGAAAATAGAGGTGTGATAGTATTTACTGACCCAGATTTCCCGGGTGATAAAATTAGAACGACAATACGTAATCATGTTCCTGGTGTCAAACATGCATATCTTGATAAAGAAAAAGCTAAAAATAAAAGGGGTAAAATTGGTATAGAACATGCTAATATAAAAGATATTCAAGAAGCATTGATGCATGTGAGTTCACCCTTTGAGGAATCTGAAGAAACGATAGATAAAAGTGTACTTATCGATTTAGGACTTATTATAGGAAAAGATGCTAGATATAAAAGAGAAGTCTTAGGACGAAAGCTTCATATCGGACATTCTAATGGTAAACAACTCTTAAAGAAACTTAATGCTTTTGGATATACTGAGGATGATGTGAGAAAGGCTTTATTTGAAAAAAAAAAGGAGAATTAAATGGAACATAAAGATATTGCTACCCCATCATGTACACGTGCCTTGCTTGATCAATATGGATTTAATTTTAAGAAGAGCTTAGGACAAAATTTTTTAGTTGATGTAAATATTATCAATAAAATTATTGAGGCAAGTCAAATAGATAAATCAACAGGAGTGATTGAAGTAGGACCTGGAATGGGTTCATTGACAGAGCAACTTGCTAAAAATGCTAAGAAAGTCATGGCATTTGAAATAGACCAAAGACTTATTACAGTTCTTGAAGATACACTTTCACCTTATGATAATGTCACAATAATAAACGAAGATATACTTAAAGCCGATATCACTAAATCTGTGAATACACACCTAAAAGATTGTGACAAGATAATGGTAGTTGCTAATTTACCTTATTATATTACGACTCCTATATTACTTAACTTAATGCAACAAGATGTTCCTATTGATGGATTTGTTGTTATGATGCAAAAAGAGGTAGGCGAACGACTTAACGCAACTGTTGGGACTAAAGCTTATGGTTCATTATCTATTGTTGCGCAGTACTATACAGAAACAAGTAAAGTTTTAACTGTGCCTAATACTGTATTTATGCCACCCCCAGATGTAGACTCTATCGTAGTTAAATTAATGCAAAGGCAACAACCGCTTATAGATGTAGATAACGAGGAAGCATTTTTCAAACTCGCTAAAGCTGCTTTTGCACAACGACGTAAAACAATTAATAATAACTATAAAAACTTCTTTAAAGATGGTAAACAGTACAAAGATGATATACGTCAATGGTTAGAGAGCGCAGGTATCGATCCTAAAAGACGTGGCGAAACGCTTACAATTCAAGATTTTGCCAAATTATATGAAGAAAAGAAAAATTTCCCTAAATTAACAAATTAAAATGTTGACAAAGTCCTTTGACATTGATAAAATTATCTTTATTTGACGAAAACGCCTCAAATATGGTATTATGTAACTTGTAGCGAGGTGGGGCACTATGCCAAAATCAATTTTGGACATCAAAAATTCTATTGATTGTCATTTAGGAAATCGTATTGTACTTAAAGCCAATGGTGGACGTAAGAAGACGATTGAACGCTCAGGTGTTTTAAAAGAAACATACCCTTCAGTATTCATAGTCGAATTAGATCAAGATAAACACAACTTTGAACGCGTATCATATACATACACTGATGTGCTTACAGAAAATGTACAAGTTTCATTTGAAGAAAATAATCATCAAGAAGCAGTCGCACACTAATAAGAATCAATTAACTAGAGAAAGAGTTTACTCTGAACTTTATAGTTTTATATTTTATTAATTAAGGTGAGTATTGGGCATTGAGTTCAATACTCTTTTTCTTTATAGTTTTATGTTGATGAAATAATAAATTTTTAGTTATCAGTATACTTTAGATATTTACACTTATGTAAATCTATATTTATAAAATTCAAAAAACGTATATTATTACCTTTTAAAATGTATTTCATTAAGATTTTACGAAAAATTGCACATAATCTATCAAATATTTAAGTCCTTTATGTTAAAATCATCTTAATAACAATTCGAAGCGAGGGCGAGAAAATGATATATGAAACGGCACCAGCCAAAATAAATTTTACGCTCGATACACTGCTTAAAAGAAATGATGGTTATCATGAAATAGAGATGATTATGACAACGGTTGATTTAAATGACCGGCTATCATTTCAAAAACGGAAAGATAAAAAAATAGTAGTAGATATTGAGCATAATTATGTGCCTAATAATAATAAAAACCTTGCATATAAAGCAGCAGAATTGATGTTGAATCATTATCATATTAAAGAAGGCGTTACGATAACGATTGATAAGGATATTCCAGTTTCAGCAGGTCTTGCAGGTGGGTCTGCAGATGCTGCAGCTACTATGAGAGGAATGAATCGATTATTTGAATTAGGACAATCTTTAGATGATTTATCAGCTTTAGGGATAGAAATCGGTACAGATATACCATTTTGTATTTTTAATCAGACAGCTATTTGTACAGGACGAGGGGAATGTATAACATTTTTGGATAAACCGCCTTCTGCATGGGTCGTTTTAGCTAAACCAGATATAGGAATATCATCCCCTGAAGTTTTTAAAGCACTTGATTTAAATAAGAAACATATCGTTCATAATGATTTGTGTAAGAGCGCATTGAAATTGAATGATTATGATATGTTATGCAAAAGTTTATCTAATCGTCTTGAGCCAATCTCAATATCAATGCATCCTGAAATTAAAAAAATCAAAGATAATATGATGCAATGCGGTGCAGACGGAGCACTCATGAGTGGAAGTGGACCTACCGTCTATGCTTTAGCACAAAAAGAAAGACAGGCTAAGAATATTTACAATGCAGTCAACGGATGTTGCAATGAAGTGTACTTAGTAAGATTATTAGGATAGAAGGGTTTGAAAAGATGAGATATAAAAGAAGCGAACGTATAGTGTTTATGACACAATACCTAATGAATAATCCGAATAAATTAATACCTCTCACTTTTTTTGTAAAAAAATTTAAACAAGCGAAATCTTCAATTAGTGAGGACGTACAAATTATAAAAAATACTTTTCAAAAAGAAGAATTGGGTATAGTAATAACAACTGCTGGTGCAAGTGGTGGTGTTACTTATAAACCAATGATGAGCAAGTCAGAGGCAACTAAAGTTGTTAACGATGTTATCTCTCATTTGCAAGAGAAGGAACGTTTGTTACCAGGTGGATATTTATTCTTATCTGACCTTGTAGGTAATCCTACATTGCTTAGAAAAGTAGGAAAATTAATTGCGAGTATTTATATGGATGAGGACTTAGATGCCGTTGTGACAATTGCGACGAAAGGTATATCACTTGCTAATGCAGTAGCAAACGTATTAAATTTACCTGTAGTAGTAATTAGAAAAGACAATAAAGTTACTGAGGGTTCTACTGTGTCCATTAATTATGTTTCTGGATCTTCTAGAAAGATAGAGACCATGGTGTTATCCAAACGTACATTGGCTGAGAATTCTAATGTCCTTGTAGTAGACGATTTTATGAGAGCTGGTGGTTCCATTAACGGAGTGATGAATTTGATGAACGAGTTTAAAGCTCATGTAAAAGGGGTATCAGTACTTGTAGAATCGAAAGAAGTTAAACAAAGATTAATTGAAGATTATACTTCCTTAGTCAGATTATCAGATGTCGATGAGTACAATCAAGAATTCAAAGTAGAGCCTGGCAATAGTTTGTCTAAATTTTCTTAAAAGGAGCACAAACATCATGAAAGTAATCAACTCAGAAAAAGTGGCAGCAGCGTTAGGTCCATATTCACTTGCAACTGTATTAAATGATTTAGTATTCACATTTGGTCAAATTCCTTTGACCCTCGATGGAACACTAATAAGTGACAATGTTCAAGAATAAACGAAACAAGTTTTAGAAAATTTAACTGTGGTATTGAAAGAAGCAGGTTCTGATTTAGATTCTGTCGTTAAAGCGACAATTTTTGTTTCTGATATGAATGATTTTCAGCAAATTAATCAAATCTATGGAAACTATTTCGTCAAACATCAACCAGCACGCAGTTGTGTTGAAGTATCACGGTTACCTAAAGACGTAAAGGTAGAAATTGAATTGATAGGTAAAGTTAAGGAATTATAATTTTCTTAAAAAATTGTCAAGCTTCTAATAATATAAATATATACTAGGGAGGCTCACTACATGAAAGTGACAGATGTAAGACTTAGAAAAATACAAACACATGGTAGAATGAAAGCACTTGTTTCCATTACACTAGATGAAGCCTTTGTGATTCATGATTTACGTGTAATTGAAGGAAACTCTGGTCTTTTCGTCGCAATGCCAAGCAAACGTACACCAGATGGTGAATTCCGTGACATCGCGCATCCTATCAATTCCGTTATGAGACAAGAAATTCAAGATGCCGTGATGAAAGTATATGATAAAACAGACGAAGTCATTCCCGATAAAAATGCAACTTCTGATAATAAAGAATCAGATGAAGCTTAATTAAATAATAAATATTTAAGTATAAAAAGTGGTCAACGTTTGCTTTTCGAAACGTTGACCATTTTTGCTATTGGAGAGTTTGAGAATTGAGAATTTGAAATAATAAATTCAACGGATAAAGCAAGGTGGGGAAACTTGTGATTTATTTTTAAGTAAGTCTATGCTCTCGAACATTGAAACTATACGTTTCAGCTGTATAAAAAGTTCAATATTTATAGAAAATTAACGATTAGTTAACAAAAATTTTTAAAAGTTGAAACTCTATTAGTTGTTAAATTATAATAATTATGAAGTGTAAATTTTAATGGAGGGTTGGCATTCATGCAAAGAAATGCGATTATTTTGGCAGCAGGTAAAGGCACAAGGATGAAATCAAAAAAATATAAAGTGCTCCATGAAGTAGCTGGCAAATCGATGATTGAACATGTTCTCAACAATGTTAAACAATCTGGCGTCAATCAAATTGTAACTATCGTTGGACACGGAGCTGAAAGTGTTAAAGAAACTTTAGGTAATCAATCATTATACAGTTTTCAAGAAGAACACCTCGGAACAGCACATGCTGTAAAGATGGCAGAGGAACATTTAGCAAATAAAGAAGGAACGACGATAGTAGTTTGTGGCGATACACCACTGATTACATCAGAAACGCTTCAAGCATTAATACGTCATCATGAAAGTAAACAAGCGCAAGTAACTGTTCTCACAGCTTCAACTTTTAATCCGCATGGATATGGCCGAATTGTTAGAAATTCAGATCAAACGTTAGAACGTATCGTCGAGGAGAAAGATGCGAGTGAAGCGGAACGCCTGATTAACGAAATAAGTTCAGGTATATTTGCTTTTGATAACCAAGTTCTATTTGAGAAGTTAGAGCAAGTGAATAATGATAGTGCTCAAGGTGAATATTATTTACCTGATGTTGTATCACTAATATTGAATGATGGAGAAAAAGCAGACATTTATAACACTCAAAATTTTGAGGAAATTATGGGTGTTAATGATCGTGTGATGTTAAGTCAAGCAGAAAAAGCGTTACAAAAACGTATCAATCATTTTCATATGAAAAATGGTGTAACGATTATCGATCCAGATACAACGTTTATTGGTCCTGATGTAGAGATAGGTATAGATACAACAATTGAACCAGGTGTTCGTATTGGAGGTTATACAACGATTGGTGAAGAGGTACTTGTTGGTCAGTTTTCTGAAATCAACAATAGTACCATTTGCTCGAATGCTAATATCAAACAATCTGTCGTCAATGATTCGGTTGTCGGAGAAAATACTAAAGTCGGTCCATTCGCGCAGTTGCGCCCAGGTTCAAATTTAGGCGCTGGTGTTAAAGTTGGCAACTTTGTTGAAGTCAAAAAGGCTGACCTCAAAGATGGTGTTAAAGTTTCTCATTTAAGCTATATTGGCGATGCAGAAATTGGCGAACGTACTAATATTGGCTGTGGCTCAATTACAGTTAATTATGACGGTGTAAATAAATTCAAAACAATTGTTGGGAAAGACGCATTCATAGGATGTAACACAAATCTTATTGCACCAGTTACAGTGGGTGATCAATCGCTTATCGCAGCTGGTTCAACAATTACTGATGATATACCAAAAGAAAGTTTAGCATTAGCTCGCGCAAGACAAGTAAATAAAGAGGGCTATTTGAGAAAGTAGTTTAAAAAATAGTCAGGAGCTCAATCAATTTTAAGACGCGAAAATGAGTTTAAACAACCGTACCAATTTTGTTTCATCATCTAGCATAGTAATCAAGTTCTATTTTCTATATAATATAACTGTCTAAGTAAATAATTGGAGGACTATAAATGTTAAATAATGAATATAAGAATTCATCAATGAAGATCTTTTCACTTAAAGGAAATGAGCCTTTAGCCCAGGAAGTAGCAGATCATGTAGGGATTGAATTAGGTAAATGTTCTGTAAAACGTTTTAGTGATGGAGAAATTCAAATCAATATTGAAGAAAGTATTCGCGGTTGTGATGTATTTATTATTCAACCAACGTCATACCCAGTTAATCTTCATTTAATGGAGTTACTTATCATGATTGATGCGTGTAAACGTGCATCAGCTGCGAATATTAACATCGTAGTACCGTACTATGGTTATGCACGTCAAGATAGAAAAGCGCGTAGCCGTGAACCTATTACTGCTAAATTAGTAGCGAACTTAATCGAAACAGCAGGTGCTAATCGTATGATTGCTCTTGATTTACATGCACCTCAGATTCAAGGATTCTTTGATATTCCAATCGATCACTTAATGGGCGTACCTATCCTTGCACAACATTTTGAAAATGATCCTGACATTAATCCTGAAGAATGTGTTGTTGTTTCTCCTGACCATGGTGGAGTGACACGCGCACGTAAATTAGCTGACATTTTAAAAACTCCAATTGCAATTATTGATAAACGTCGTCCTAAACCAAATGTTGCAGAGGTTATGAACATTGTAGGTGATATTCAAGGACGTACTGCAATTATTATCGATGATATTATCGACACAGCAGGAACTATTACTTTAGCAGCACAAGCGCTTAAAGATAAAGGTGCAAAAGAGGTTTATGCTTGTTGTACGCATCCAGTGTTATCAGGACCTGCGAAAGAACGTATTGAAAACTCTGCAATTAAAGAATTAATTGTTACAAATTCAATTCAACTCGAAGAAAGTAGAAAACCTGCCAATACAAAAGGACTTTCAGTTGCAGGATTAATTGCAAAAGCGATTATACGTGTTTATGAAAGAGAATCAGTGAGTGTATTATTTGACTAATAATGACAATTAGGTTTGACGAATAAATCTTCACCGTGTATAATACTTACGTCCGTGATTTTATGGACAAATAAACATTTGCAAGCAACAATAATGTTGATGGGCAAGTGAGGAGTAGGTTAGACATGATTCATGTAACAACCTCGAAATTTGAAAGGTGGAAATTTGGATGGCTTCATTAAAGTCAATCATCCGTCAAGGTAAACAAACGAGTTCTGACCTTAAACAATTAAGAAACTCAGGTAAAGTTCCTGCAGTTGTATATGGTTACGGTACAAAAAATACTTCAGTTAAAGTTGATGAAGTTGAATTCATTAAAGTGATTCGTGAAGTAGGACGTAACGGGGTTATCGATTTAGGCGTAGGTTCTAAAACGATAAAAGTAATGGTATCAGATTATCAATTCGATCCATTAAAAAACCAAATTACTCATATTGACTTCTTAGCAATCAACATGAGTGAAGAACGTACTGTAGAAGTGCCAGTTCACTTAGTTGGTGAAGCTGCAGGTGCTAAAGAAGGTGGCGTAGTTGAACAACCATTATTTAACTTAGAAGTTACGGCTACTCCAGAAAATATTCCTGAGTCTATCGAAGTAGATATCACTGAATTACAAATCAATGATAGCTTCGCAGTTTCAGATATCAAAGTTTCTGGTGATTTCACTATCGAAAACAATCCAGAAGATTCTATCGTTACAGTAGTTCCTCCAACAGACGAACCTTCTGAAGAAGAAGTTGAAGCTATGGAAGGCGGATCAGCTACTGAAGAACCTGAAGTTGTTGGCGAAGATAAAGAAGAAGCAGAAGAAGAAAGCAAAGAAGACTAATTTTCGCGTCTTTTTACTATATTTCGTGATATTTTCAGATTTACATGTAGAGGAAAGCACTGTGCTTATATTAATAAGCATGGTGCTTTTTGTGTTATTATAGGAAATATGATTAATTGAAAAAGTTCTAAAGACGCACCTACACATTTTAGATTCAATTTTATGTTATCGGTTGTCCGTTATTTTAGAACAAAAGTTTAATGAATGAAATAACTATGAATGTATATAGATGTTAATAGCAATGGAGGTAGCGCATAATGAAATGTATTGTCGGTCTTGGTAATATAGGTAAACGTTTTGAACTTACAAGACATAATATTGGCTTTGAAGTCATCGATTATATATTAGAACGTCATCAATTTACGTTGGATAAACAAAAATTTAAAGGAGCATATACAATTGAGCGTCTAAATGGAGATAAAGTCTTGTTCATCGAGCCTATGACTATGATGAATTTATCTGGAGAGGCAGTTGTACCTTTAATGAATTATTATAATATAGATATTGAGGATTTAATCGTATTGTATGATGACTTGGATCTTGAACAAGGTCATATTCGCTTGCGTCAAAAGGGGAGTGCAGGTGGTCATAATGGAATGAAGTCTATTATTAAGATACTTGGTACTGAACAATTTAAACGTATTCGCATTGGTGTTGGACGACCTACCAATGGAATGTCTATTCCTGATTATGTATTGAAACGTTTTTCTAAAGAAGAGATGGTTACTATGAACAAAGTCATTGAACATTCTGCAAGAGCAGTAGAGTCTTTCGTTGAAACGTCACGTTTTGATTATATAATGAATGAATATAATGGTGAAGTTAATTGAAATCAATAATTACAGATTATATTAGTGAAGATAAACGTTTTCAGGAACTAGATGAAGTTTTTGGTCAAGATACTATTTTAGTTACGGGCTTATCCCCATCAGCTAAAGTTACAATTATTGCTGAAAAGTATCTCAAAGATCATAGACAATTGTTGCTCGTAACAAACAATTTATATCAAGCAGATAAAATAGAAACGGATCTATTACATTACATTGATGATTCAGAAGTTTATAAGTACCCTGTACAAGATATTATGACTGAAGAATTTTCAACTCAAAGTCCACAATTAATGAGTGAACGTGTGAGAACGTTGACTGCGCTTGCCCAAGGCGACAAAGGGTTATTTATTGTGCCCTTAAATGGGCTGAAAAAGTGGTTGACACCAGAAGATATGTGGAAAAGTCATCAAATGAACTTAAAAGTTGGAGAAGATATTGATGTCGACAAATTTTTAAATAGGCTTGTCAATATGGGATATCGACGTGAAAGTGTCGTGTCTCATATAGGTGAATTCTCTCTAAGAGGTGGAATTATCGATATATATCCTCTTGTTGGGTCACCTGTTCGCATTGAATTATTTGATACAGAAATTGATTCTATTAGAGATTTTGATGTTGAAACACAACGGTCTAATGACAATCTCGAACAAGTAGAAATTACAACAGCTAGTGATTATATTATTACAGATGACGTCATTCAGCACTTGCAGAAAAAACTGAAGGAAGCATATGAAAAGACGCGACCTAAAATAGATAAATCGGTGTGTAATGATTTAAAAGAAACTTATGAAAGTTTTAAGCTATTTGAGTCAACTTTTTTTGACCATCAATTATTAAGACGTTTAGTTGCATTTATGTATGAGACGTCTTCTACTATTATCAATTATTTTCAACAAGATGCGATTATCGTAGTAGATGAGTTAAATCGTATCAAAGATACAGAAGAAACATTAACAACAGAAGTTGATGATTTTATTAGTAATTTGATTGAAAGTGGTAATGGTTTTATTGGGCAGGGATTCATGAACTATAAAAGCTTTGAAACGTTATTAGAGCGTCGGCCAGTCGCTTATTTCTCCTTGTTTACATCGACAATGCAAGTACCGTTACAACATATTATTAAATTTTCTTGTAAACCTGTACAGCAGTTTTATGGGCAGTATGACATCATGCGTTCAGAATTTCAAAGATATGTTCATAATGACTACACAATTATGGTACTAGTTGAGACTGAAACGAAAGTTGAACGTATACAATCTATGTTGAATGAAATGCATATTCCAACAGTTACTGATATTCATGAAAATATTGACAGTGGTCAAGTAGTGGTAATGGTAGGGAGTCTGTCTGAAGGTTTTGAATTACCTTATATGCAATTGGTCATCATTACTGAGAAAGAACTATTTAAAACGAAGCAAAAAAAACAACGTAAGCGTACAAAAACAATTTCTAACGCAGAGAAGATTAAGTCATATCAAGATTTAAATGTGGGTGACTATATTGTTCATGTACATCATGGTATAGGTCGTTATTTAGGTGTTGAAACATTAGAAGTTGGAGACACACATCGAGATTACATTAAATTACAATATAAAGGAACAGATCAACTATTTGTTCCTGTTGATCAAATGGATCAGGTCCAGAAATACGTAGCTTCTGAAGATAAATCGCCGAGATTGAATAAATTAGGTGGTACTGAATGGAAGAAAACAAAGGCTAAAGTTCAACAAAGTGTTGAAGATATTGCTGATGAACTTATCGATTTATACAAAGAGCGCGAAATGTCTGTGGGTTACCAATATGGTGAAGATACGGTAGAGCAGTCAGCATTTGAGCAGGATTTTCCATATGAATTAACACCTGATCAAAGCAAATCTATTGAAGAAATTAAAGATGATATGCAACGTGAACGTCCTATGGACCGTTTGCTATGCGGTGATGTAGGTTATGGAAAGACAGAAGTTGCTGTTCGTGCTGCATTTAAAGCTGTCATGGAAGGTAAACAAGTTGCTTTTCTAGTTCCTACAACTATTTTAGCTCAACAACACTATGAGACACTCATCGAACGGATGCAAGACTTTCCAGTTGAAATCCAATTAATGAGTCGTTTTCGTACTACGAAAGAAATAAGACAGACAAGAGAAGGACTAAAATCTGGGTACGTAGATATAGTGGTGGGTACACATAAATTACTTGGTAAAGAGATACAGTATAAAGATTTGGGTTTACTTATTGTGGACGAAGAACAACGATTTGGTGTACGTCATAAAGAACGAATTAAAACATTGAAAAAGAATGTAGATGTTCTCACTTTAACTGCTACACCTATACCTAGAACCTTACACATGAGCATGCTTGGAGTACGTGATTTGTCTATCATAGAAACGCCACCTGAAAACCGCTTTCCAGTTCAAACATATGTGTTAGAACAAAATACCAATTTTATTAAAGAAGCTATAGAACGTGAATTATCACGTGATGGACAAGTCTTCTATCTTTATAATAAGGTTCAGTCTATTTATGAAAAAAGAGAACAGTTACAAATGCTAATGCCAGATGCAAACATTGCTGTTGTACATGGTCAAATGACGGAACGTGATTTAGAAGAAACAATGCTCAGTTTTATTAACCATAAATATGATGTTCTTGTAACTACCACTATTATTGAAACAGGTGTAGATGTTCCAAATGCAAATACACTTATAATTGAAGAAGCAGACCGTTTTGGATTAAGTCAACTTTATCAACTAAGAGGACGTGTTGGACGTTCGAGTCGTATAGGTTATGCTTACTTCTTGCATCCAGCTAATAAAGTGTTGAATGAGAGTGCTGAAGAACGTTTACAAGCGATTAAAGAATTCACTGAACTTGGCTCAGGTTTTAAAATTGCCATGCGCGATTTAAATATTCGTGGGGCGGGTAACTTGCTAGGTAAACAACAGCACGGCTTTATTGATTCTGTTGGCTTTGATTTATACTCACAAATGTTAGAAGAAGCTGTAAATGAAAAGCGTGGAATTACTGAAGAAACACCTGATGCACCTGAAGTAGAACTACATTTGGATGCATTTTTACCTGCCGAATATATTCAAAATGAACAAGCCAAAATTGAGATTTATAAAAAATTACGTAAAGTTGAATCTAAAGAACAATTATTTGATGTTAAAAATGAATTGATTGATCGTTTCAATGATTATCCTGTCGAAGTAGAACGTTTACTAGATATTGTTGAAATTAAAATTTATGCTTTACATGCGGGAATTACTTCAATTAAAGATAAAGGTAAATCAATTGGGGTTTACTTATCACCTAAAGCAACAGAAAATATAAATGGCGAAGAATTGTTTAAACAGACACAACCTCTTGGAAGAGCGATGAAGGTTGGTGTTCAAGAAAATGCAATGCATGTTACTTTAACGAAGTCTAAACAATGGTTAGACAGCTTGAAATTTTTAGTGAAAAGTATTGAGGAAAGTATGGCGATTAAAGATGAAGTCTAGGCGTGAGACGGCGTTTAATGGTGTCGTCATCCTGACATTGGCTCTTATTATTGTTAAAATACTTATCGCGCTTTATCGAATACCCTATCAAAATGTGTTAGGTGATGAAGGATTATATGCATATCAACAAATCTATCCAATAGTAGCATTAGGAGTTATCTTATCAATGAATGCAATTCCTAGTGCGGTAACACAAGTTTTGAGTGCAAATCAAACTAGCGAAGTTTACTCTAAGGTGATACTAAAACTACAATATCTTGGTTTTATAGTGTTTATATTGCTATTTATCTTTGCTTATTGGATTGCTCAATGGATGGGAGATGTCAACCTAATGCCAATGTTAAGAATGGCAAGTTTTAGTTTTATCTTGATTGGTATTTTAGGTGTGTTAAGAGGCTTTTATCAATCTAAACAAGAAATGAATACCCTTGCTATTTCCCAGGTTATAGAGCAATTGATTCGGGTAGGAATAATTATTGTTGCTATTCTTCTTTTTATCTTTCGTGATTGGAGTATCTATGAAGCGGGGATGTTAGCCATCTTAGCTTCTTCAATTGGGTTTTTAGGATCAATGTTTTATTTGTTATTAAAACGGGCATTTTCTATAAAATTAAAGCGTAACACGTCACAAGTGCAATGGCGTCAATTATTTATTTCTATTCTTACTTTTTGCATTAAGTCAGCTTATCGTTATTTTATGGCAAACTATGGATAGCTTTACAGTGATACGAGTGTTACAAACAAGTGGATTATCATTTGAAAAAGCTATTATGCAAAAAGGTATTTATGATCGGGGCGCATCATTTATTCAAATGGGTTTAATTGTTACTACTACCTTTAGCTTTGTGTTGATACCTTTATTGACACAAGCAATTCAAAAACACAACCAACTGCAATTGAATCATTATACTAATGCTTCCGTTAAAATAACAGTCCTAATTAGTACGGCTGCAAGTATTGGATTAATTAATTTGATACCTTTAATGAATTTTGTATTTTTCAAAAACGATAAGCTTACAATTACATTGGGTATTTATATGATTACTGTCATTTGTGTTTCACTTATTATGATGAACATTGCATTATTACAAGTGTTAAATCAAATTCGTCCTATTTTAGTTGGTACATCATTAGGACTATTATTTAAAGCAATATTAAATGTTCTTTTGATTCACATGTGGGGTATTGTAGGAGCTAGCGTTAGCACAGTCTTATCACTAATTGTTTTTGTAACAATCTTGCAATTAGGGGTATTAAAATATTATTTTTTCAATCATATGCTAGCATTCTTAGGTAAACTTATTGGTGGTATGGCTATAATGAGTTTAGTTGTTCAAAGCGTTATGTTTATCATCACTACTGATAGTCGTATGATGGGTTTAATTGAACTTCTAGTCAGTACGTGTGCAGGCGTAGTGGTTTTAATTATATATGTTGATATATTTAATGTATTAAGCTACAAAGAGTTAAAGCATTTACCTTTTGGAGATAAATTATATCAATTTAAGAGAGGAAGACGGTTATGACTCATGCAATTACTATAGTTGGTTTAGGTAACTATGATATTGATGATTTACCATTAGGTATTTATCGTTTTTTAAAAAATCAAACTAAAGTTTACGCAAGAACTCTAGATCATCCTGTGATAGAAACATTACAACAAGATATCCATTTCGCAAGCTTTGACTCCATTTATGAATCTCATGATCATTTTGAAAATGTGTATGAAGAGATTGTGCGTGAGGTGATTCAACTTGCTCAATCAGATGATATCGTCTATGCGGTGCCTGATCATCCTAGAGTTGCTGAAATAACGACTGCAAAACTTTTGGAACATGATTGTACAAACGACAATATTTCAGTTCGTATACTTGGTGGTAAAAGTTTTATAGATGATATATTTAAAGCAGTTGATGTTGATCCTAATGATGGATTCACCTTATTAGATGGTATTGCAATAGATCAGTCGATGCTCAATATACGTACTCATACGATTATTACACAAGTGTACAGCGCGGTGGTGGCTGCCTAAAGCTCACCTTGATGGAACGTTATCTAGATGATTTTAACGTTAAAATAGTAACTAGTGCTCATAGTGGTGGTGCGTATGTCACAGAATGCCCACTGTATGAGATTGATCATTATGAAAATGAATTTAACAACCTTACGAGTTTATTTATTCCTAAAGTGACTGATAATGATGCTTTCTATGAGGATTTTGACTTTGCAGTACAAATAATTGATTTGCTTGTAGATGATGAAAAAGGGTGTCCTTGGGACAAAGTTCAAACACATAAATCATTAAAACGTTACCTTTTAGAAGAAACGTTCGAACTATTTGAAGCTATCGATAATGAAGACGATTGGCATATGATAGAAGAGTTAGGTGATATATTGTTGCAAGTTTTATTGCACACAAGTATTGGTAAAAAAGAAGGGTATATGGATATTAAGGAAGTTATTGAAAGCTTAAACGCTAAGATGATTCGCAGACATCCGCATATCTTTAGTAA
Organism: Staphylococcus saccharolyticus; assembly: GCF_900458815.1. Classification (NCBI taxonomy): domain Bacteria; kingdom Bacillati; phylum Bacillota; class Bacilli; order Caryophanales; family Staphylococcaceae; genus Staphylococcus; species Staphylococcus saccharolyticus. The sequence goes on along the minus strand of NZ_UHDZ01000001.1, from coordinate 2,180,940 downwards.
CGTGCAAGCACAATCAGAAGATGACTTAAAAGACATTTGGTCACAGGCTAAAGAAAAAGAAGGGAAGAAGCTTCGCGTTAAATTCGAGAAAGTATTTGCAGACCACTTCTTGAAGTTGTATGATGAAACCAAAAATAAACAAGTCGACGAAGACACTCTCAGACATTTTTTACAACAAGGGGAGAATCAAACATGAGATTAGATAAGTATTTAAAAGTTTCACGACTAGTCAAACGACGAACATTAGCAAAAGAAATCAGTGATCAAGGTCGTGTAACTGTTAACGGAAACGTAGCGAAAGCAGGTACAGATATTAAAGAAAATGATGAACTTGTTATTCGTTTTGGTCAAAAGTTAGTAACAGTAAAAATTACAGGATTAAATGAACATGCCACGAAAGAAATTGCAAAAGGTATGTATGAATTAATTAAAGAAGAACGTATAAATGAAGCGTGAAATGCATAAGGAGGTGACAAGCAATGAATAAAAAGGTAGAAAATATAGGAAATCAATATACTTCTCAAGAAAATAAGAAAAAACAACGACAAAGAATGAAAATGCGAGTGGTGCGTCGACGTATAGCTGTATTTGGTGGGATTCTTTTAGCGATTATTCTTATTTTACTCGTATTGCTTGTCATTCAAAAGCATAGTAACGATCAAGATGCTGTTGAAAGAAAACATAAAGAAACTGAATTTCAAAAACAACAAGATGAAGAAATCGCCTTAAAAGAAAAATTGAATAATTTAAATGATAAAGATTATATTGAGAAAGTTGCACGGGATGATTATTATTTAAGTAATAAAGGTGAAGTGATATTTAGATTACCAGGTGAAAAATAAATCCTCTAAAGCGAAATCATTCGATGGTGAAAAAAATTAGAATAAAATAATCTGATTATAGCATTGTGAAATTACGTGAACAGGAATATAATAAGAATGAAATCGAATCTAACCGGGAGGATTTATTTAGAAAATGTCAATCGAAGTAGGAAACAAGCTTAAAGGTAAAGTTACAGGTATCAAAAAATTTGGTGCATTTGTAGAATTACCTGAAGGAAAAAGTGGTTTAGTTCATATCAGTGAAGTTGCCGATAATTACGTAGAAAACGTTGAAGACCACTTATCAGTTGGTGACGAAGTAGAAGTTAAAGTACTATCAATTGCTGATGACGGTAAAATTAGTCTATCGATAAAAAAAGCTAAAGATCGTCCTCGCAAGCCTCGTCATAATAAACCTAATCATGGAAAGCCAGCTCAAAAAACTGAAGACTTTGAGAAAAAATTAAGTAACTTCTTAAAAGACAGTGAAGATAAATTAACGTCAATTAAACGTCAAACTGAATCACGTCGTGGTGGTAAAGGTTCAAGACGTTAATATAATATAGATTTAAAGGTTATAAACGTCATTACAATAGGATTAATTAATGTAAACTGAGTGTGTGATGACTTTTTAAAAATGTTCAGTCGACGTTTGAACATGCTTATCATCCGCATGGGGTGGGACGAAGAATTCAAATATATTACTTTTGAATTCTCTCCTACTCCTATTTTTATTTAATTAAGACTCATGTATTAATATTTATTAAAATAAAAGTTCTACAAACGTAAATAAATTAAATTAAATTTAGTGTAGCAAAGTGAGGTGGGTTAATGAATATCAATGTAGATGGATGGTCAAAGAGCGAACATATCGTTGTAGCTGTATCTACAGGTATTGATAGTATGAGCTTATTACATATTTTACTTAATGATTATCAAGATACGTATAGTAAGATTACTTGTGTTCATGTCAATCATGGTTTACGAAACGAATCCGAAGAAGAAGAAAGGTTTCTACAGGAGTATTGTGAACAAAATCATATAGAATTATACGTTAAGCACCTAGATTTAACACATCTCGTTCAAAAAGGTAACAGTATTCAACATGAGGCCCGACAACGTCGTTATGATTGGTTTGAGACCATCATAAAAGATATTAACGCAGACGTATTGTTAACTGCTCATCATCTTGATGATCAACTCGAAACAATTTTTTATCGCTTGTTTACGGGACGTTCAACTCGAAACTCTTTGGGAATTTCATCAGTTACATATTATGATAACTATCGTATATGTCGACCTTTATTAAATGTTATGAAGTCCGATATTATAACTTATCAAAAGGTCAATCGTGTTCCATATTATGAAGATTTATCTAACCATGATACAAAGTATGTTCGAAATGATATTAGGCATCGACTTCTACCTGCGATAGATAAAAATCCTAATCTCAACACACATCAATTACTTAAATTTAAAGAGTGGCATGATCGTGAATTACAGTCTTTAAACCACCAAGCTCAGGACTTTATCATTCAATTTGTATCAGAAAGTGAGAAGCAAAGGAAATATACATTTTCAAGAGATACTTTTAATGCACTAGATACTAATGTCAAAATGATAGTTATGGATCGTTTGTTCAATAAACTAGGTCAACAATTGTCTATTCCACAAACCTCTTATGAGGAATGGTTTGAACAAATTCAAAGTAATAAATCTCAATTTAATTTGGATTTAACAGATAAATGGATAATTCAAATTGCATATGATACATTAATAATAATGGTCAAATCAGAAGTAGATAAAAATAAAATTTATAATATGCATATTGAACGGCCAGGTAATTATTTGTTTAATGGTTATAAAATTCATGTTAGTCAAAATTTACCATTGACAACGTATCCTCTAAAGGTTCGTGTGCGACAAACTGGTGATGTATTTAAACTGAATGGTCAAGAAGGCCATAAAAAAGTAAGTCGTTTATTTATTGATAATAAAATTGTTGCAGATGAGCGTGAACATATTCCTCTAATTATAAATAATTCAAATGAAATAATAGCTATTGGGTGTTTATATGTCCAAGAGAATTTTAAAGATTTAATAATGATTTCAAATAATGGAGATGAATGATAATGCATAAGGACTTAAAGGATGTTTTATTAACGGAAGAGGACATTCAAACTATTTGTAAGGAGTTAGGTGCTAAAATAACAGACGATTATCAAGATCGCCCACTCGTATGTGTAGGGATTCTTAAAGGGTCTGTAATGTTTATGGCTGATTTGATTAAACAAATCGATACTCATTTATCTATTGATTTTATGGATGTTTCAAGTTATCACGGTGGTACAGAATCTACTGGTGAAGTTCAAATTTTAAAAGATTTAGGAGCATCAATAGAGAAAAAAGATGTACTTATTATTGAAGATATTTTAGAAACAGGTACTACTTTAAAATCTATTACAGAGTTGCTACAATCACGTAAGGTTAACTCATTGGAAATAGTGACTTTGTTAGATAAACCTAATCGTCGCAAAGCAGATATTGAAGCGAAGTATGTAGGTAAAAAAATTCCAGATGAATTTGTAGTTGGATACGGTTTAGATTATGGAGAGTTATATAGAAACCTTCCATATATAGGTACATTAAAGCCTGAAATTCACTCAAAATAAGATTTAAATTGGAAGGCCTATTAATCAACTTTTAAAGAGAATAAAACTATGCGTAATACTAGATTTAGTGTAGACTCAATTTATGTATTAATGAACTTGTTGATAAGTTAAAGGGAGTACATGATTAAGTTAATTTATGATAGCAAAATTTTAAGCAGTAAATTATTAGAAATTGACTCAAATTGAAGAAACAATACGAAAGTTGAAATACTAGCCTATATGAGATGTATTGTGTTACAATTTTTGTTAGTTTTATTATTGGAAGTAGGAGGAAATGACGCATGCAGAAAGCTTTTCGCAATGTGCTAGTTATCGCAATTATAGGCGTTATTATATTTGGTTTGTTTTCATTTTTAAATGGAAATGGAAATATGCCGAAACAACTTACATACACGCAATTTGTAAATAAGTTGGAAAAAGGTGACTTAAAATCCTTAGAAATTCAACCTGAACAAAATGTTTATATGGTAAGCGGTAAAACTAAAAATGATGAAGATTATTCATCAACTATTTTATATAACAATGAAAAAGACCTACAAAAAATTACAGATACAGCCAAGAAGCAAGATGGTCTGAAATTAACAGTTAAAGAAGAAGAAAAACAAAGTGTCTTCGTTAGCATTCTGACAACACTGATTCCAGTATTAATCATTGCATTATTATTTATTTTCTTCCTTAGCCAAGCCCAAGGTGGAGGCGGCGGTGGTCGTATGATGAACTTTGGTAAATCTAAGGCCAAAATGTACGACAGTAATAAACGTCGCGTACGTTTCTCAGATGTAGCAGGTGCTGATGAAGAGAAACAAGAATTAATCGAAATTGTAGATTTCTTAAAAGATAATAAGAAATTCAAGCAAATGGGATCTAGAATTCCAAAAGGTGTCTTACTTGTTGGCCCTCCAGGTACAGGTAAAACATTATTAGCACGTGCGGTAGCAGGTGAGGCTGGCGCACCTTTCTTCTCAATCAGTGGTTCAGATTTCGTTGAGATGTTCGTTGGGGTGGGTGCAAGCCGTGTTCGTGATTTATTCGAAAATGCTAAGAAGAATGCACCATGTATCATTTTTATTGATGAAATTGATGCAGTTGGACGGCAACGTGGTGCAGGCGTAGGTGGTGGTCACGATGAACGTGAACAAACACTTAACCAGTTATTAGTTGAAATGGATGGTTTCGGTGAAAATGAAGGAATTATCATGATTGCTGCAACTAACCGTCCAGATATTTTAGATCCTGCGTTATTACGTCCTGGTCGTTTTGATAGACAAATTCAAGTTGGACGTCCAGATGTAAAAGGTCGTGAAGCTATTCTTCACGTACATGCTAAAAATAAACCTCTTGATGAAACAGTTGATTTAAAAGCAATTTCTCAAAGAACGCCTGGGTTTTCTGGTGCAGATTTAGAAAACTTACTTAATGAAGCATCGTTAATCGCTGCACGTGAAGGTAAAAATAAAATTGATATGCATGATATTGAAGAAGCAACGGACCGTGTCATTGCCGGACCGGCTAAAAAATCGCGTGTTATCTCTGAAAAAGAACGTAATATTGTAGCGCACCATGAAGCAGGTCACACAATCATTGGTATGGTTCTAGATGAAGCTGAAGTTGTGCACAAGGTGACTATCGTACCTCGTGGTCAAGCTGGTGGGTATGCGATGATGTTACCTAAACAAGATCGTTTCTTAATGACTGAACCAGAATTGCTTGATAAGATTTGTGGTTTACTAGGTGGACGTGTCTCTGAAGATATTAACTTTGGTGAAGTATCTACAGGTGCATCAAATGATTTTGAACGTGCAACTCAAATAGCAAGATCTATGGTTACAGAGTACGGTATGAGTAAAAAACTTGGACCACTACAATTTTCTAATAGTAGTGGTGGACAAGTGTTCCTTGGTAAAGATATGCAAGGAGAACCAAACTATTCTGGTCAAATCGCATATGAAATTGACAAAGAAGTTCAACGTATTGTTAAAGCACAATATGAACGTTGTAAACAAATCTTATTAGAACACGAAGAACAACTTAAACTTATTGCTAAGACATTGCTTACTGAAGAAACATTGGTTGCAGAGCAAATCCGCTCACTATTCTATGATTGCGTATTACCTGAAGTAGACTATGATGCAGCAAAAGTTGTCAAAGATAAAGATAGTGATTACGGCGATGGTGAATACGGTAAATCTTACAATGATATTCGCAAAGAACAGCTAGAAGAAGGCGAAGAAAAAGAACAACAAGATCGCCAAGAAGATCACAATATTGATGAAGAAAGACATCACCAACATCATCATGGTGATGCAGGGCATGAATCGGATGAAGAATCTCATTCAACAGAACCTGGACATCAAAAGTCTCCGAGCATCGATAAACCATATAATCCTAATCATAGACAATAAAGTAAGTTTTAGTAAGTCTCTTTCTACTCTTTTTTATATAATGGGAGTGGAAAGAGGCTTTTTAATTTAAAGACAACGAAATAGAATTAATGTCTTTAAGTTAAGGTGTTAATTAATAAAACAAGGGATTTATGGAAAATAAAAACTTATGTTAGTTTCTATTTATTATATTTTTTGAATGAGCAATTGATTTCATATTACTCGATGGGCGATGTATAATAATCAACCAGAATTAAAAAATAAGAGATTAAAACAATAGATAATTCAAAAAGGAGATTTAACAATGACACATGATTATATCGTGAAAGGATTGGCATATAGTGGAGAAATAAGAGCATATGCTACAATCACTACAGAGTCAGTACAAGAAGCACAAACTCGACATTATACATGGCCTACTGCTTCAGCGGCAATGGGCAGAACTATGACTGCTACATTAATGATGGGCGCAATGTTAAAAGGTAATCAAAAATTAACAGTTACTGTTGATGGACAAGGTCCAATTGGTAGAATCATTGCTGATGCAAATGCGAAAGGTAATGTGCGAGCTTATGTAGATCATCCACAAACACACTTTCCACTTAATGAGCAAGGTAAATTAGATGTTAGGCGAGCAGTCGGAACAGATGGTTCTATTCAAGTTGTTAAAGACGTAGGTATGAAAGATTATTTTTCCGGTGCAAGTCCAATTGTATCAGGGGAACTTGGAGATGATTTTACTTATTATTATGCTACAAGTGAGCAAACACCTTCTTCAGTGGGTCTCGGTGTCCTAGTTAATCCTGATAACTCAATTAAAGCTGCTGGTGGTTTTATCATTCAAGTGATGCCTGGTGCTAAAGATGAAACTATTACAAAGTTGGAAAATGCTATAAATCAAATGCAACCAGTTTCAAAATTAATTGAACAAGGATTAACACCTGAAGGGATTTTAAAAGAAATACTAGGTGACGACAATGTTCAAATTCTGGATACAATGTCTGCCCAATTTAGATGTAATTGTAGTCATGAAAAATTCTTAAATGCGATTAAGGGCTTAGGGAAAACAGAAATTCAAAGCATGATTAAAGAAGATCATGGTGCTGAAGCTGTATGTCATTTCTGCGGTAATAAGTATCAATATAATGAAAGTGAATTAGAAGAACTATTAGCAAAATAAATTTATTAGAAAAATGACTAGGTGATGAACGTTTGATTATTGTTGATTTGAACGATTTTAAATTTAATTATATCAGTGGTTTACTGCGGAGATAGTTGTTTATTAATGTAAAAGTATGTGACGACGATACGTTGTTGACTTTTAAACTGTTTCGACTATCTCCTTACGTTTAATTTGATTTCTTTTGGGAAAAATTCTAATGTATGTATTAAATATAGTTTTTTTATTGACAACAAGACAATTCGGTTTCTCTTTTTAGAAAATTCTGATAGAATAAATTTATATCCGATAGAAAAACTAAGTATTAATGATTATATAATTAAGAAGGAGTGTTCTGAATGGCACAAAAACCCGTAGATAATGTTACACAAATTATTGGTAACACACCTGTTGTTAAATTAAGAAATGTAGTTGATAAAAATGCTGCTGATATTTATGTTAAATTAGAATATCAAAATCCAGGTGGTTCAGTTAAAGATCGTATTGCCCTAGCAATGATTGAAAAAGCTGAGCGCGAAGGTAAAATTAAGCCTGGTGATACAATCGTTGAGCCTACTAGTGGTAATACAGGTATTGGCTTAGCATTTGTATGTGCAGCAAAAGGATATAATGCAGTTTTTACAATGCCTGAAACAATGAGTCAAGAACGTTGTAATTTATTAAAAGCTTACGGTGCAGAACTTGTATTAACACCAGGATCTGAAGCTATGAAAGGCGCTATTAAAAAAGCGAAAGAATTAAAAGAAGAACATGGCTATTTCGAACCTCAACAATTCGAAAATCCAGCTAACCCTGAAATCCATGAACTAACTACTGGTCCTGAATTAGTTGAACAATTCGAAGGTAGAAAAATTGATGCGTTCTTATCTGGTGTCGGTACTGGGGGTACTTTATCTGGTGTCGGTAAAGTGTTAAAAAAAGAATATCCAGATGTAGAAATTGTTGCTATTGAACCTGAAGCTTCACCAGTACTAAGTGGTGGAGAACCTGGTCCACATAAATTACAAGGATTAGGAGCAGGTTTCGTACCAGACACTTTAAATACTGAAGTATATGACAGTATCATTAAAGTTGGTAATGAAACTGCAATGGAAATGGCACGTCGCGTGGCTAAAGAAGAAGGGATTTTAGCAGGTATTTCTTCTGGAGCTGCAATTTATGCGGCTATTCAAAAAGCAAAAGAGTTAGGTAACGGAAAAACTGTAGTTACTATATTACCAAGTAATGGTGAACGTTACTTATCAACACCTTTATATTCTTTTGATGATTAATTGAATAACTATGTTTTATTTTTGACGAAGATTTTTGATGAGTGAGTATCAAAATTAGCGCGTTTATTGCACTAATTTCGTTATTATTTATCATTCGTGTCTTCGTCTTTTTTATTTTGAATCATCTTCAAAAATACATTTTTATAATGTAACGTCGTATCAAGTACAGTATTCATTTTGAAATTGTACTCAAAACTTATAGTAATGAATGATATGATAAATAATGAGTGATGATGGATAATACTTTTTTAAGTTTTAAAGACATGTAGCGATGAAAGGAATTCTATAAAAGAAAAGGTGAAATATATGGCTAAAACGAAAATTATGGGTATATTGAATGTTACGCCAGATTCATTTTCAGATGGAGGAAAGTATAATTCAGTTAACCATGCAGTAGAACGCGTGAAAGAAATGATTGATCAAGGTGTAGATATTGTAGATGTTGGTGGGGTGTCTACAAGACCGGGTCATGAAGAAGTGTCTTTAAAAGAAGAGATGAACCGAGTACTACCAGTTATTGGAGCAATAATACAATTTGATATACAAATTTCTGTTGATACATATCGTAGTGAAGTTGCAAAAGCTTGTCTCGAATTCGGGGTAACGATGATTAATGATCAGTGGGCTGGTTTATATGATTCAAACATGTTTAAAGTTGTAGCACAGTATGATGCTGAAATCGTACTAATGCATAATGGTGATGGTTATAGAGATGAGCCAGTTGTCGAAGAAATGCTCGTTTCATTATTAGCACAAGCGAATAAAGCTGAGTCAGCTGGTATACCTCACGATAAAATTTGGTTAGATCCAGGTATAGGTTTTGCTAAAACACGTGAAGAAGAAAGTGAAGTTATGGCAAGATTAGATGAAATAGTTGCTACAGAATATCCTATTTTACTTGCAACTAGTCGCAAAAGATTTATAAGAGAAATGATTGGAAAAGAGTCGCAACCATCTGATAGAGACGAAGCAACTGCAGCGACAACTGCTTATGGTATAATGAAAGGCGTTCAGGCCGTTCGCGTGCATAATGTATTATTGAATGCACGGTTGGCACAAAGTATGGATTATTTAAAGGAGAATGAGCATGAACGACGTCATCTTTCTTAAAGGAATACGTTTTTATGGTTATCATGGTGTGTTACCGGCTGAAAATGAAATTGGCCAAATTTTTGTAGTTGATATTACTTTGAAAGTTGATTTAAGTGTAGCTGGTCAATCAGATGATGTTAAAGATACAGTGCATTATGGTGAGGTGTTTGAAGACGTAAAAACTATAGTTGAAGGTACACCGTCACACTTGATTGAACATCTAGCTGAACGTATTGCAAAGCGTATAAATTCACACTATAACCGTGTAATGGAAACGAAAGTTAGAATCACTAAAGAAAATCCTCCAATACCAGGTCATTACGATGGTTTTGGGATTGAAATAGTGAGGGAGAATAACTAAATGGTTAAAGCATATTTAGGTTTAGGCAGTAACATTGGAGAACGTGAGATACAACTTCAAGAAGCGATAAAGATTTTAGATAGCTTTAAAGGTGTTGAGGTGACACAAATTTCCGATATTTATGAAACTGAACCTGTTGGTTATACAGAACAGCCCCTTTTTTTAAATTTGTGTGTTGAAATAGAAACTAATTTGAACCCTCAAGATTTATTGGCACGTTGTTTAGACGTAGAACAGCAGTTGCATCGTGTTAGAGTTATTAGTTGGGGACCAAGAACACTTGATGTAGATATTTTATTATATGATGATTTAATCATAGAAGAAGAGAATTTATCTATACCACATCCGAGAATGACTGAACGTGCCTTTGTTCTCACTCCTTTGAATGATATTGCCCCAAATCGGGTTGAACCTCGTTCGCATCAAACTATACAAAATTTAGTAATGGTAGACGACACAGTTAAGAAGTATAAGAGATAAAAGTTAATAAATGTGAGGAAATTTAAAAAAGTGTGGTTGGTAGGAAAATATTAAATAAACCTTATATAATATAAAGTATTGTTCATGAAATAGAAGCAATTAACTTAATTTATGAATCTATTAATGAAAGAAAAGTAGAAATTGCTTTATTACATTTACTTCCTCTTGTAGAATAAAAAGGTGAGAAGGTTGGCTTTATGGAAATTAGTGACTATGCTTCATGATATTTTAAAGATATCAAAGTAAATGACAAAGCTCGTAAAATTTGAAAAAAGTTGAGACTGAACATGAAAAATTGATATTTTACGAAATTTCCAAAAAGAACGTATGGGACAATCTGTAGATAAACAAGAAGCTTAAAGGAGAGAAATTTATGTCAGAAGAAATGAATGACCAAATGCAGGTCCGTCGTCAAAAATTACAAGAATTAATCGATTTAGGAATTGATCCTTTTGGGCGTAGATTTGAACGTACAGCTACTTCTAGTGAATTAAAGGAACAATGGGATCAATTTTCAAAAGAAGAATTACATGAAAAAGAAGACGAAAGTCATGTGACAATTGCTGGTCGTTTAATGACGAAACGCGGTAAAGGTAAGGCAGGATTTGCGCATATCCAAGATTTAAAAGGACAAATTCAAATCTATGTAAGAAAAGATCAAGTTGGTGATGAACAGTTTGATATTTGGAAAATCGCTGACTTAGGTGACATTGTAGGTATTGAAGGTGTGATGTTTAAAACTAATACTGGTGAAATTTCTGTTAAAGCTAAGTCATTTACACTATTATCTAAATCATTGCGTCCTTTACCTGATAAGTTCCACGGTTTACAAGATATCGAACAAAGATATCGCCAAAGATATTTAGATTTAATTACGAATGAAGAGAGCACGCGTACTTTCATCAATCGTAGTAAAATTATTCAAGAAATGCGTAATTATCTTAACAAGCAAGGTTTCTTAGAAGTTGAAACACCAATGATGCATCAAATTGCAGGTGGTGCTGCTGCACGTCCATTCGTGACACACCATAATGCTCTAGATGCTACGTTATATATGCGTATAGCTATTGAATTACACTTGAAACGTCTAATCGTAGGTGGATTGGAAAAAGTTTATGAAATAGGACGCGTATTTCGTAATGAAGGCGTATCAACACGTCATAATCCTGAATTTACAATGATTGAATTATATGAAGCTTATGCTGATTATCATGACATTATGAATCTGACTGAGAATATGGTAAGACATATTGCCCAAGAAGTGTTTGGTTCAGCCAAAGTACAATATAACGGTGAAGAAATTGATTTAGAATCATCTTGGAAAAGACTTCATATTGTTGATGCTGTTAAAGAAGCAACAGGTGTTAACTTCTATGATGTTAAGTCTGATGAAGAAGCTGTTTCACTTGCTAAACAACATGGCATAGAAATAACTGAAAGTATGAAATATGGGCATATTTTAAATGAATTTTTTGAACAAAAAGTTGAAGAAACTTTAATTCAACCTACGTTTATTTATGGTCATCCAATTGAAATTTCTCCATTAGCTAAGAAAAATCCAGAAGATTCAAGATTTACAGATCGTTTCGAGTTATTTATAGTTGGTAGAGAACATGCAAATGCATTTACTGAGCTCAATGATCCTATCGATCAACGCCAACGTTTTGAAGCACAACTTGTTGAAAAAGAACAAGGTAATGACGAAGCACATGAAATGGATGAAGATTATATTGAAGCATTAGAATATGGTATGCCACCTACAGGTGGATTAGGTATTGGTATTGATCGTTTAGTAATGTTGTTAACTGATTCACCTTCTATCAGAGATGTATTATTATTCCCTTATATGAGACAAAAATAAAACATAATATATTAAGCATTGATCATTAATTAATGGTCAATGCTTTTTCATTTTACTGACCCGGTAGCAAAAGAGAATTAGCCACATATTTTGACGTAGCATATAGAAGAACTATATATTCAAAGTATCAAGGAGAAGTTAGGCAAAAAGCGTCGACTGATGAAAAGTAAATTTTGAAACAAAAATTTTATAATTCTATATCTAAATATCTAAAAAACTAATGGAAATAGTTAGAACAGTGTGTTAAAGTGTATCGAGTGAAATTGAACGGTGGCTTTAATTAGCAAATAAATTAAGCTATAAAAACTTTTGAAAATGTATTGACTTGTTAGTCAAAATGAAGTAACATGTAAAAGTCGTCAAAATCGAGAGTGTTTGTTACATAATTGTAAATGAAATTTTAATTTAGTGAAAAATTGACTGTTGCAATTAATAAAAGAAGTATGTATCATGAATAAAGTAAGTTATTTTTGTCTGGTGACAATGGCAAGGAGGTCACATCTGTTCCCATGCCGAACACAGAAGTTAAGCTCCTTAGCGCCGATGGTAGTCGGACTGACGTTCCGCTAGAGTAGGACATTGCCAGGCAAATTATATTCGGAGAATTAGCTCAGCTGGGAGAGCATCTGCCTTACAAGCAGAGGGTCGGCGGTTCGAACCCGTCATTCTCCACCATTGACAGCCGGCCTAGCTCAATTGGTAGAGCAACTGACTTGTAATCAGTAGGTTGGGGGTTCAAGTCCTCTGGCCGGCACCATCTTTTGAGCCATTAGCTCAGTTGGTAGAGCATCTGACTTTTAATCAGAGGGTCAGAGGTTCGAATCCTCTATGGCTCATTATGACTTTCATATACTTGCGGAAGTAGTTCAGTGGTAGAACACCACCTTGCCAAGGTGGGGGTCGCGGGTTCGAATCCCGTCTTCCGCTCCATTATTTTGCCGGGGTGGCGGAACTGGCAGACGCACAGGACTTAAAATCCTGCGGTGAGAGATCACCGTACCGGTTCGATTCCGGTCCTCGGCACCATTTTAAAATTTAAGCGCCCGTAGCTCAACTGGATAGAGCGTTTGACTACGGATCAAGAGGTTATGGGTTCGACTCCTATCGGGCGCGCCATTTCTAATTTGATTAATTAACTACATACGGGAAGTAGCTCAGCTTGGTAGAGCACTTGGTTTGGGACCAAGGGGTCGCAGGTTCGAATCCTGTCTTCCCGACTTCTTTGGGGGCTTAACTCAGCTGGGAGAGCGCCTGCTTTGCACGCAGGAGGTCAGCGGTTCGATCCCGCTAGTCTCCACCATTTAAATTTATTTCTTTATATAGTGAACATTGAAAACTGAATGACAATATGTCAACGTTAATTCCAATAAATAGTAACGAAACGTTATAAACTATTAGTATTTATGAGCTAATCAAACATCATAATTTTTTATGGAGAGTTTGATCCTGGCTCAGGATGAACGCTGGCGGCGTGCCTAATACATGCAAGTCGAGCGAACAGACGAGGAGCTTGCTCCTCTGACGTTAGCGGCGGACGGGTGAGTAACACGTGGATAACCTACCTATAAGACTGGGATAACTTCGGGAAACCGGAGCTAATACCAGATAACATGTTGAACCGCATGGTTCAACAGTGAAAGACGGTCTTGCTGTCACTTATAGATGGATCCGCGCCGCATTAGCTAGTTGGTAAGGTAACGGCTTACCAAGGCAACGATGCGTAGCCGACCTGAGAGGGTGATCGGCCACACTGGAACTGAGACACGGTCCAGACTCCTACGGGAGGCAGCAGTAGGGAATCTTCCGCAATGGGCGAAAGCCTGACGGAGCAACGCCGCGTGAGTGATGAAGGTCTTCGGATCGTAAAACTCTGTTATTAGGGAAGAACAAATGTGTAAGTAACTATGCACGTCTTGACGGCACCTAATCAGAAAGCCACGGCTAACTACGTGCCAGCAGCCGCGGTAATACGTAGGTGGCAAGCGTTATCCGGAATTATTGGGCGTAAAGCGCGCGTAGGCGGTTTTTTAAGTCTGATGTGAAAGCCCACGGCTCAACCGTGGAGGGTCATTGGAAACTGGAAAACTTGAGTGCAGAAGAGGAAAGTGGAATTCCATGTGTAGCGGTGAAATGCGCAGAGATATGGAGGAACACCAGTGGCGAAGGCGACTTTCTGGTCTGTAACTGACGCTGATGTGCGAAAGCGTGGGGATCAAACAGGATTAGATACCCTGGTAGTCCACGCCGTAAACGATGAGTGCTAAGTGTTAGGGGGTTTCCGCCCCTTAGTGCTGCAGCTAACGCATTAAGCACTCCGCCTGGGGAGTACGACCGCAAGGTTGAAACTCAAAGGAATTGACGGGGACCCGCACAAGCGGTGGAGCATGTGGTTTAATTCGAAGCAACGCGAAGAACCTTACCAAATCTTGACATCCTCTGACCCCTCTAGAGATAGAGTTTTCCCCTTCGGGGGACAGAGTGACAGGTGGTGCATGGTTGTCGTCAGCTCGTGTCGTGAGATGTTGGGTTAAGTCCCGCAACGAGCGCAACCCTTAAGCTTAGTTGCCATCATTAAGTTGGGCACTCTAAGTTGACTGCCGGTGACAAACCGGAGGAAGGTGGGGATGACGTCAAATCATCATGCCCCTTATGATTTGGGCTACACACGTGCTACAATGGACAATACAAAGGGCAGCGAAACCGCGAGGTCAAGCAAACCCCATAAAGTTGTTCTCAGTTCGGATTGTAGTCTGCAACTCGACTATATGAAGCTGGAATCGCTAGTAATCGTAGATCAGCATGCTACGGTGAATACGTTCCCGGGTCTTGTACACACCGCCCGTCACACCACGAGAGTTTGTAACACCCGAAGCCGGTGGAGTAACCTTTTGGAGCTAGCCGTCGAAGGTGGGACAAATGATTGGGGTGAAGTCGTAACAAGGTAGCCGTATCGGAAGGTGCGGCTGGATCACCTCCTTTCTAAGGATATATTCGGAATATCTTCGTAGAAGATGAGGAATAACGTGACATATTGTATTCAGTTTTGAATGTTTATTATCATTCAAGTGAAAATGGGCCTATAGCTCAGCTGGTTAGAGCGCACGCCTGATAAGCGTGAGGTCGGTGGTTCGAGTCCACTTAGGCCCACCATTTATTAATTACATATTTTGGGGGCTTAGCTCAGTTGGGAGAGCGCCTGCTTTGCACGCAGGAGGTCAGCGGTTCGATCCCGCTAGTCTCCACCATTTTTATTGTACATTGAAAACTAGATAAGTAAGTAAAGATTTTACCAAGCAAAACCGAGTGAATAGAGTTTTAAATAAGCTTGAATTCATAAATAATCGCTAGTGTTCGAAAGAACACTCACAAGATTAATAACGTGTTTTTGTTTTAAACTTTAAAAGAAATCGTTTTTCAGGTAACGAATGGAAACGAAGCCATATGAAAGCGATTGACTTAAAGTTGAGCGAAAACAGAGATTAAGTTATTAAGGGCGCACGGTGGATGCCTTGGCACTAGAAGCCGATGAAGGACGTTACTAACGACGATATGCTTTGGGTAGCTGTAAGTAAGCGTTGATCCAGAGATTTCCGAATGGGGGAACCCAACATGAGTGATGTCATGTTATTGACATGTGAATTCATAGCATGTCAGAAGGCAGACCCGGAGAACTGAAACATCTTAGTACCCGGAGGAAAAGAAAGAAAAATCGATTCCCTGAGTAGCGGCGAGCGAAACGGGAAGAGCCCAAACCAACAAGCTTGCTTGTTGGGGTTGTAGGACACTCTATACGGAGTTACAAAAGAACATGTTAGACGAATCATCTGGAAAGATGAATCAAAGAAGGTAATAATCCTGTAGTCGAAAACGTATTCTCTCTTGAGTGGATCCTGAGTACGACGGAGCACGTGAAATTCCGTCGGAATCTGGGAGGACCATCTCCTAAGGCTAAATACTCTCTAGTGACCGATAGTGAACCAGTACCGTGAGGGAAAGGTGAAAAGTACCCCGAAAGGGGAGTGAAAGAGAACTTGAAACCGTGTGCTTACAAGTAGTCAGAGCCCGTTAATGGGTGATGGCGTGCCTTTTGTAGAATGAACCGGCGAGTTACGATCTGATGCAAGGTTAAGCAGCGAATGTGGAGCCGTAGCGAAAGCGAGTCTGAATAGGGCGTTGAGTATTTGGTCGTAGACCCGAAACCAGGTGATCTACCCTTGGTCAGGTTGAAGTTCAGGTAACACTGAATGGAGGACCGAACCGACTTACGTTGAAAAGTGAGCGGATGAACTGAGGGTAGCGGAGAAATTCCAATCGAACTTGGAGATAGCTGGTTCTCTCCGAAATAGCTTTAGGGCTAGCCTCAAGTGATGATTATTGGAGGTAGAGCACTGTTTGGACGAGGGGCCTCTCTCGGGTTACCGAATTCAGACAAACTCCGAATGCCAATTAATTTAACTTGGGAGTCAGAACATGGGTGATAAGGTCCGTGTTCGAAAGGGAAACAGCCCAGACCACCAGCTAAGGTCCCCAAATATATGTTAAGTGGAAAAGGATGTGGCGTTGCCCAGACAACTAGGATGTTGGCTTAGAAGCAGCCATCATTTAAAGAGTGCGTAATAGCTCACTAGTCGAGTGACACTGCGCCGAAAATGTACCGGGGCTAAACATATTACCGAAGCTGTGGATTGTCCTTCGGACAATGGTAGGAGAGCGTTCTAAGGGCGTTGAAGCATGATCGCAAGGACATGTGGAGCGTTTAGAAGTGAGAATGCCGGTGTGAGTAGCGAAAGACGGGTGAGAATCCCGTCCACCGATTGACTAAGGTTTCCAGAGGAAGGCTCGTCCGCTCTGGGTTAGTCGGGTCCTAAGCTGAGGCCGACAGGCGTAGGCGATGGATAACAGGTTGATATTCCTGTACCACTTAGTATCGTTTTAATCGATGGGGGGACGCAGTAGGATAGGCGAAGCGTGCTGTTGGAGTGCACGTCTAAGCAGTAAGGCTGAGTGTTAGGCAAATCCGGCACTCATCAGGCTAAGCTGTGATGGGGAGAGGAAATTGTTTCCTCGAGTCGTTGATTTCACACTGCCGAGAAAAGCCTCTAGATAGATAACAGGTGCCCGTACCGCAAACCGACACAGGTAGTCAAGATGAGAATTCTAAGGTGAGCGAGCGAACTCTCGTTAAGGAACTCGGCAAAATGACCCCGTAACTTCGGGAGAAGGGGTGCTCTTTAGGGTTTACGCCCAGAAGAGCCGCAGTGAATAGGCCCAAGCGACTGTTTATCAAAAACACAGGTCTCTGCTAAACCGTAAGGTGATGTATAGGGGCTGACGCCTGCCCGGTGCTGGAAGGTTAAGAGGAGTGGTTAGCTTCTGCGAAGCCACGAATCGAAGCCCCAGTAAACGGCGGCCGTAACTATAACGGTCCTAAGGTAGCGAAATTCCTTGTCGGGTAAGTTCCGACCCGCACGAAAGGCGTAACGATTTGGGCACTGTCTCAACGAGAGACTCGGTGAAATCATAGTACCTGTGAAGATGCAGGTTACCCGCGACAGGACGGAAAGACCCCGTGGAGCTTTACTGTAGCCTGATATTGAAATTCGGCACAGCTTGTACAGGATAGGTAGGAGCCATTGAAACGTGAGCGCTAGCTTATGTGGAGGCGTTGGTGGGATACTACCCTAGCTGTGTTGGCTTTCTAACCCGCACCACTTATCGTGGTGGGAGACAGTGTCAGGTGGGCAGTTTGACTGGGGCGGTCGCCTCCTAAAAGGTAACGGAGGCGCTCAAAGGTTCCCTCAGAATGGTTGGAAATCATTCACAGAGTGTAAAGGCATAAGGGAGCTTGACTGCGAGACTTACAAGTCGAGCAGGGTCGAAAGACGGACTTAGTGATCCGGTGGTTCCATATGGAAGGGCCATCGCTCAACGGATAAAAGCTACCCCGGGGATAACAGGCTTATCTCCCCCAAGAGTTCACATCGACGGGGAGGTTTGGCACCTCGATGTCGGCTCATCGCATCCTGGGGCTGTAGTCGGTCCCAAGGGTTGGGCTGTTCGCCCATTAAAGCGGTACGCGAGCTGGGTTCAGAACGTCGTGAGACAGTTCGGTCCCTATCCGTCGTGGGCGTAGGAAATTTGAGAGGAGCTGTCCTTAGTACGAGAGGACCGGGATGGACATACCTCTGGTGTACCAGTTGTCGTGCCAACGGCATAGCTGGGTAGCTATGTATGGACGGGATAAGTGCTGAAAGCATCTAAGCATGAAGCCCTCCTCAAGATGAGATTTCCCAACTTCGGTTATAAGATCCCTCGAAGATGACGAGGTTAATAGGTTCGAGGTGGAAGCGTGGTGACACGTGGAGCTGACGAATACTAATCGATCGAAGACTTAATCAAATAAAAATGTTTTGCGACACAAAACCTTACTTACTATCTAGTTTTGAATGTATAAACATTCACTTGTCTGGTGACAATGGCAAGGAGGTCACACCTGTTCCCATGCCGAACACAGAAGTTAAGCTCCTTAGCGCCGATGGTAGTCGGACTGACGTTCCGCTAGAGTAGGACGTTGCCAGGCAATATACAAATCGTATGGATGCGATGAGCCGAATCGAGACCGTAAGGTCTCTTTTTTTATATTCAAAAATAGTGCTAAAGGTGGATAGCATATTCCAATATGATATTTTTAATGTAGATTATTTAATTAAAGTTTCAATTAATGCATTAACATGATTTTCAAGCTCACTTTGTTTAATTCCACCGAATCCTAAAATGAATTTAGGGTATTTTTGAAGATCATCTTCATAGTTATAAATTTCTAATTTTAAATTATTTTTCTTAGCATTTTCCATGCATTGATTTAGTGTTAACCCGTTAATAACTGTTAGTGTAAAATGCATTCCAGTTAGAGCACCATCGATTTGTATCTGTTTATTGTATTTATTTAATCGACTTAAAATATAGTTTAATTTATTTCGATAGATTTTTCTCATTTTATTTAAATGTCTCTCAAAACTGCCACTAGCCATGAAACGAGCAACCATATGTTGAATATGTACCGGTACAGTATTACCTTCTTTATACTTTCTCTTATTAAATTTATGCATTAAACTTTTAGGTAATACAATATACGCTATTCTACAACTTGGATATAATGATTTTGAAAAAGTACTAATATAGATTACTTTTTCTTTAGTATCTAAGCTTTGTAGGGCAGGAATGGGTTTGCCAAAATACCTGAATTCTGAATCATAATCATCCTCAATGATATATCTATTAGCTTCTTGATGGGACCAATTGATTAGTTGTGTTCTCTTTTTTAGATTTGTAACATAACCAGTTGGGAATTGGTGGGAGGGTGTTATATATAATACATTTTTTTTTGAATTTAAAACTGGATCGATTTGTATTCCATTCTTTTCAACTGGAACCTGTAAATATTTCATGCGTTTCTTGTCTAAAACTTGCTTTATGGGTGGATAACTTGGGTCTTCAATTATAAACTCATCTTCTTTAAGTAAATTTGTAATCATGTCTAATAATTGGCTTGTAGAAGAACCGATTATGATTTGATTGGGATGTGAGGTTACACCTCTACTATTAAATAAGTAATGTGCTATTTGTTGTCTTAATGCATACTCACCTTGGCGTTTACCACGCCGTAGAAGAGCAATTTGATTATCTTCATATACATCTTTAGCATATTTCCTGAAAATGCGCATTGGAAAACTTTCAGAATCTATCTCAGCTAAACTAAAAGAATATTTGTATCTATGTTGTTCATTGTCTAAATTGTTACTATCTTCATTTTCGCTTAACTTATTCGAATGACGATGTATAACTGGCAATGCTTCAATATCCGAAACAAAAAAGCCAGATCTTGGTTTGGAGTGTATAAATCCCTCGTCATTCAATAACTGATAAGCATGTTCTATTGTGGTATGACTTATCGATAAATGTTTGCTTAACTGTCTTTTGGAAGGAAATTTATCGTTTGCTTGATATTGTCCTTCGATAATTTGTTTTTTAAAATTTTCATAAAGTGATAAGTAAAGTGGTTGTGAGGATTTCATTAAACTGACCCCTATCATTATATATAAATTGAACCTTTTTAAACATCAGTTTATCTCTTAAAATGAATTTAATCAATAAGAAAAGGGGTAAAATTTATGTCTAAAATTGTAGGCTCAGATCGAGTAAAAAGAGGAATGGCTGAAATGCAAAAGGGTGGCGTTATTATGGACGTTGTCAATGCAGAGCAAGCTAGAATTGCTGAAGAAGCGGGTGCAGTTGCTGTAATGGCATTAGAACGTGTTCCTTCAGATATCCGTGCAGCAGGCGGCGTTGCGCGTATGGCTAACCCTAAAATTGTAGAGGAAGTAATGAATGCTGTATCTATTCCTGTTATGGCAAAGGCGCGTATTGGTCACATCACTGAAGCAAGAGTTTTAGAAGCAATGGGAGTAGACTATATTGATGAATCAGAGGTACTTACTCCAGCTGATGAAGAGTGTCATTTACGAAAAGATCAATTCACTGTGCCATTTGTATGTGGTTGTCGAAATTTAGGTGAAGCAGCTCGTCGCATTGGTGAAGGTGCAGCTATGTTACGTACTAAAGGTGAACCTGGAACAGGAAATATTGTTGAGGCGGTACGTCACATGAGACGAGTAAATTCTGAAGTTAGCCGACTAACAGTAATGAATGATGATGAAATTATGACTTTTGCTAAAGATTTAGGTGCACCATTTGAAGTGTTAAAACAAATTAAAGATAGTGGTCGTTTACCAGTAGTTAACTTTGCAGCAGGTGGTGTAGCAACACCTCAAGACGCAGCGTTGATGATGGAATTAGGTGCAGATGGTGTATTCGTAGGTTCAGGTATTTTTAAATCAGAAAATCCTGAAAAATTTGCTAAAGCAATTGTACAAGCAACGACACATTATCAAGATTATGAACTAATTGGTAAATTGGCAAGTGAACTTGGAACTGCTATGAAAGGGTTGGATATTAACCAAATTTCATTAGAAGAACGTATGCAAGAGCGTGGTTGGTAATTATGAAAATGAAAATAGGTGTTTTAGCTTTACAAGGTGCTGTTCGTGAACATATTCGTCACATTGAATTAAGTGGTCATGAAGGTATTGCAGTAAAAAGAGTTAAACAACTTGAAGATATAGAAGGATTAATTTTACCAGGTGGCGAATCAACAACGCTAAGAAGATTAATGGATTTATACGGGTTTAAAAAGGCACTACAGCAATCTGATTTACCAATGTTTGGTACTTGTGCAGGTTTAATAGTACTTGCCAAAGATGTAGAAGGTGAAACAGGTTATCTGAAGAAGTTAAATATCACTGTCGAACGTAATTCATTTGGTCGACAAGTTGATAGTTTTGAATCTGAACTTGATATTAAAGGTATTGCCAAAGATATTGAAGGTGTATTTATAAGAGCGCCCCATATAGTACAAGTTGAGAAAGGCGTCGAAATTCTTAGTCAAGTCGGTGATAAGATTGTTGCTGTCAAACAAGGCAACTATCTTGGTGTTTCATTTCATCCGGAATTAACAGATGATTATCGTATAACTGAATATTTTATCAATCACATGGTTCAGAAGTAGATGCTTTAGATAAAACGGTCATTTTATAGATGACCGTTTTTTTATAATTTTAAAATTTGAATTTCTAAAATTAGCTACTGTAATTCTTGCACAAAATAATTTTCATAAAAAACAAGAGTAACTTCATAGTTACTCTTGAGTAATCCATAATTATATAAAGAAGCCAGCAATTGCTGCAGAAATAAATGAAACAAGTGTTGCGCCGAATAATAATTTTAATCCGAAACGTGCAACGACATCTCCTTTTTTGTCATTAAGTGATTTAATTGCACCTGAGATGATACCGATAGAACTAAAGTTTGCGAAGGATACTAAGAAAACAGATGTTATACCTTTAGCATGTTCTGATAAACCAGTTGTTTTACCTAAGTCTTGCATAGCTACGAATTCATTAGATAATAATTTTGTTGCCATAACTGAACCAGATTGAACAGCATCATGCCAAGGAATGCCAGCTAAGAAAGCAAATGGTGCAAAGATAAATCCAATCAATGTTTGGAAGTTCCATGATATTGCTCCCCTTGAGCATAAACTGAAGATTCCGCTTACTATTCCATTAAGTAAAGCAATAATAGCAATATATCCAATTAACATTGCGCCTACTATCACCGCTACTTTAAATCCATCTAAAATGTATTCTCCTAACATTTCAAAAAATGACTGATTCTTAATTTCGCTTTCATCTACTAGTAATTTATCGTCTTCCTCATTAACTTTATATGGATTAATGATTGAAACAATGATAAAACCACCAAATAAGTTAAGTACTACTGCAGTTACAACGTATTTAGGTTCTATAAGTGTAAAATAAGCACCGATAATTGAAGCTGATACTGTAGACATTGCTGATGCAGTTAAAGTATATAAACGTTGTTTAGGTATGTAAGATAATTGTTTTTTTAATGATATAAATACCTCGGATTGTCCTAATATCGCAGCTGCTACAGCGTTGTATGATTCTAAACGTCCCATGCCATTAATTTTGGAAATCAAGAAGCCCAATCCATTAATAATAAATGGCAAAATACGTGTATATTGTAAGATACCGATTAATGCAGAAATAAAGACAATTGGTAATAAAACATTAAAGAAGAATGGAGGGTTTTTAGGGTTAATAAATTCAAATCCACCAAATACAAAATTGACACCGACTGCAGCTTTAGCTAGTAAGTAACTAAAGCCATTTGAGATACCGCCAATGACGGTAATACCGATATGCGTTTTTAACAAGATAAATGCAAAGATGAATTGAATTACTAAAAGTAATCCAACATATTGCCAGCGAATATTTTTTCTGTCTGAACTAAATAAGTATGCGAGTGCTAAAAAGAAAATAATTCCTATAATACCAATCACAATACACATGTTTCTTCATTCCTTTAATTTTTTCTATTCTCAATCATACAATAAAATGAACGTGCTAACATCATAAAATTAAAATTTTAAAATCAAATTGGTTGAAAAAGGTCAAAGAGGGTCATATAATATAGTCAAAGAAGGTCAAAAAGAGGTGATATCCATGCATAATATATCTGACATCATAGAACAATACATTAAACATTTATTTGAAGAAACAAATGAAGATGTAGTGGAAATTCAACGGGCTAATATTGCTCAACGTTTTGATTGTGTTCCATCTCAACTCAACTATGTTATTAAAACCCGTTTCACAAATGAACATGGTTATGAAATAGAAAGCAAACGTGGTGGTGGAGGTTACATCCGAATCACCAAAATTGAAAATAAAGACGCCACAGGATATATTAATCACTTGCTTCAATTGATAGGACCTTCTATTTCACAACAACAAGCTTATTATGTAATAGATGGTTTATTAGATAAAGGATTGATCAATGATAGAGAAGCTAAAATGATACAAGCGGTTATTGACAGAGAAACATTAAAAATGGATGTGGTTGCTAGAGATATAATTAGAGCGAATATTTTAAAACGATTACTTCCAGTTATTAATTACTACTAAGTAAAGTGAGGTGTCTCTAAGTGCTTTGTGAAAATTGCCATTTAAATGAAGCTGAAGTTAAACTTACAGTTAAGAGTAAAGATGGTACGCATGAAAAGTGGGTGTGTTCCACTTGTGCACAGGGATCAATTCCTTGGCAACATTCACATGATGATAATTCCTATCACACCCATCAAGATGATATCGAAGAAGTTTTTGTTGTTAAGCAAATATTACAACATCTTGCTACGAAACATGGTATTAATTTTCAAGAAATGGCGTTTAAAGAAGAAAAGCAATGCCCGTCATGTCAAATGACTTTAAAGGACATTGCTCATGTAGGTAAGTTCGGGTGTTCTAATTGTTATGCGACCTTTAAAGAAGACATAATAGATATTGTGCAAAGAGTTCAAGGTGGGCAATTTGCTCATGTTGGCAAAACACCTCAGTCATCTTATAAGAAACTTGCTATTAAAAAGCAAATTGAAGCAAAAACAAAATATCTTAATAAACTAATAGAAGAACAAGAATTTGAAGAAGCAGCTATAATTCGTGATGAAATTAAGGCATTAAAAGATGAAAGTGAGGTGTCTCACGATGAGTGATATTTATGCAAATATTAGTCAGTGGATGAAGATGACGGAAGAGGCATCTGTTGTTATTTCTTCAAGAATACGTTTAGCTAGAAATCTTGAAAATCACGTTCATCCTTTAATGTTTCCTTCTGAAAAAGAAGGATTTCGTGTTATCAATGAGGTTCAAGGTGCTCTTCCGGACTTAACTTTGCATCGTTTAGATACTATGAATCAAAAAAACAAGATGAAATTAGTTGCAAAACATCTTGTGAGTCCAGAACTTATAAAGCAATCTGCCTCAGCAGTATTATTAAATGATGATGAGTCTTTAAGCGTGATGGTTAATGAAGAAGATCACATAAGAATACAAGCATTAGGAACAGATTTATCCCTTAAAGATTTATTCAAACGGGCTTCTAAAATTGATGATGATTTAGATAAAGAGTTAGATATTAGCTTTGATGAGCATTTAGGTTTTCTGACTACGTGTCCCACAAATGTGGGTACTGGCATGCGTGCAAGTGTCATGTTACATTTGCCAGGACTTTCTATAATGAAAAGAATGAACCGAATTGCACAGACAATTAATCGCTTTGGATTTACGATTCGAGGTATTTATGGAGAAGGCTCACAAGTTTATGGACATATATATCAGGTTTCAAATCAACTCACTTTAGGGAAAACAGAAGAAGAAATCATTGATAATTTAACAGAAGTTGTAAATCAAATCATTAATGAAGAAAAGCAAATTCGTGAAAGACTTGCTAAGCATAATCCCGTTGAAACATTAGATAGAGTTTATCGTTCTTTAGGGATATTACAAAATAGTAGAATCATTTCAATGGAAGAGGCATCATGTCGATTAAGTGAAGTAAAACTTGGTATAGACTTAGGATACATTTCGCTCGAAAATTTTAAGTTTAATGAATTAATGGTAGCAATTCAGTCGCCATTTTTAATAGAAGATGACGATAATAGGACAGTAAATGAAAAAAGAGCTAACTTGTTAAGAGAGCATATAAAATAAGGAGGTAATTTATATATGTTATTTGGCAGATTAACAGAACGTGCGCAGCGTGTCTTAGCGCATGCACAAGAAGAAGCGATTCGTTTAAACCATTCTAATATTGGAACAGAACATCTTTTACTAGGTTTAATGAAAGAACCAGAAGGTATAGCTGCTAAAGTTTTAGAAAGTTTTAATATCACTGAAGACAAAGTAATTGAAGAAGTAGAAAAGTTAATTGGTCATGGTCAAGAACAAATGGGCACGCTTCACTATACGCCTAGAGCTAAAAAAGTGATTGAACTTTCTATGGATGAAGCGAGAAAGTTACACCACAATTTTGTTGGAACAGAACACATTCTACTTGGTTTAATTCGTGAAAATGAAGGTGTAGCAGCGCGCGTATTTGCGAATTTAGATTTAAATATTACCAAAGCACGTGCACAAGTTGTTAAAGCTTTAGGTAGTCCTGAAATGAGTAATAAAAATGCTCGAGCAAACAAGTCTAACAATACGCCAACATTGGATAGTTTAGCTAGAGATTTAACAGTGATTGCTAAGGATGGCACATTAGATCCAGTTGTAGGTCGAGATAAGGAAATTACGCGTGTTATTGAAGTATTAAGTCGTCGTACTAAAAATAATCCTGTACTTATTGGTGAACCTGGTGTAGGTAAAACAGCAATTGCAGAGGGGCTAGCACAAGCAATTGTTAACAATGAAGTACCTGAAACACTGAAAGATAAACGTGTAATGTCTTTAGACATGGGAACAGTTGTGGCTGGAACTAAATATCGTGGTGAATTTGAAGAACGTTTAAAAAAAGTAATGGAAGAAATTCATCAAGCAGGTAATGTCATTCTATTCATAGATGAATTACACACACTTGTAGGTGCTGGCGGTGCAGAGGGAGCAATTGATGCTTCAAATATTCTTAAACCAGCTTTAGCTAGAGGAGAATTGCAATGCATCGGTGCTACAACATTAGATGAATATCGCAAAAATATTGAAAAAGATGCTGCATTAGAACGTCGTTTCCAACCTATTCAAGTTGATGAACCGACTGTTGAAGATACAATCGAAATTTTAAAAGGTTTACGTGATCGCTATGAAGCGCATCATAGAATAAACATTTCAGATGAAGCATTAGAAGCGGCTGCTAAGCTAAGTAATCGTTATATTTCAGACCGTTTCTTGCCAGATAAAGCAATTGATCTTATTGATGAAGCTAGTTCTAAAGTAAGACTAAAAAGTCACACGACACCTAATAATTTAAAAGAGATTGAACAAGAAATTGAAAATGTAAAAAATGAAAAAGATGCTGCAGTACACGCTCAAGAATTTGAAAATGCAGCAAACTTAAGAGACAAACAATCAAAACTTGAGAAACAATATGAAGATGCTAAAAACGAATGGAAAAACTCTCAAGGTGGTGTTAACACAGCTTTATCTGAAGAAGATATTGCAGAGGTTATTGCAGGTTGGACTGACATACCATTAACTAAAATCAACGAAACTGAGTCAAATCGCTTACTAAATCTTGAAGATACACTTCATAAACGTGTGATTGGACAAAACGACGCTGTTAATTCAATTAGTAAAGCTGTTCGCCGTGCACGTGCGGGTCTTAAAGATCCAAAACGTCCAATCGGTAGTTTCATATTCTTAGGACCAACTGGAGTTGGTAAAACTGAACTAGCTCGAGCATTAGCTGAATCTATGTTCGGCGAAGATGATGCGATGATTCGTGTTGATATGAGTGAATTTATGGAGAAACATACAGTGAGTCGTCTAGTGGGAGCGCCTCCAGGTTATGTAGGTCATGATAATGGTGGTCAATTAACTGAAAAAGTTAGACGTAAACCATATTCAGTTATTTTATTCGATGAAATTGAAAAAGCACATCCTGATGTATTTAATATACTTTTACAAGTTTTAGATGATGGTCATTTAACAGATACAAAAGGTCGTACAGTTGATTTTCGTAATACAGTGATTATTATGACTTCAAATGTTGGTGCACAAGAAATACAAGATCAACGTTTTGCTGGTTTCAGTGGCGCATCTGAAGGCAACGATTACGAAACAATTCGTAAAACGATGATGAAAGAATTAAAAAATTCATTCCGTCCAGAATTCTTAAACCGTGTCGACGATATTATCGTATTCCATAAACTGACTAAAGACGAATTAAAAGAAATTGTAACTATGATGGTTAATAAACTTACAAATCGTCTATCTGAACAAGATATAAATGTTGTAGTAACTGATAAGGCGAAAGGTAAAATTGCTGAAGAGGGTTATGATCCGGAATATGGCGCACGACCTCTAATTAGAGCAATTCAAAAAACTGTAGAAGATAACTTAAGTGAATTAATTTTAGATGGTAATCAAATTGAAGGAAAAGAAGTCACTATTGATCATGATGGTGAAGAGTTTAAATATGATATTCATGAAAAAACTTCTAACAAGGAAAAGACAGAATCCTAAATCGAAAAATTCTTAATGACTATGTTTGAAAAGTGTTCCTCTATTCTTAGAGGAATGCTTTTTTGTTTTATTTAAAAACATTGACACAAGCTTTAAACTAACTTAATTTTTAAGAAAATAAATGGTGAAAAGTAACAAAAAAATGATTAAGATTAAATCAATCACATTTAATTTGTCATAATCAAATTGTCAGTTTAAAATAGATTTGTTCATAAGAATTTGGAGGTGTAAAAATGGCCAAGAAAAAAGTAATATTTGAATGTATGGCATGTGGCTATCAATCTCCGAAATGGATGGGTAAATGCCCAAGTTGTGGTGCATGGAATCAAATGGAAGAAACGATAGAGAAGGCTACCAACCCTAAGCATGATGTAAAGTCAAAGGAAGTAGTAGGAAAAGTTCAAAAGCTTAATAGTATTAAACATGAAGTCATACCGAGAATTCTTACTGATTCAAAAGAATTTAATAGAGTACTTGGTGGTGGAATCGTTAGTGGGTCGCTTGTACTTATAGGTGGAGATCCAGGTATAGGAAAGTCTACACTACTTCTTCAAATATGTGCTACACTATCGCAAAATAAAAATGTGCTATATATCAGTGGTGAGGAATCGATTAATCAAACTAAACTACGCGCAGATCGCTTAGAAGAAGATTCTAGTCACCTAAATGTATTAGCTGAAACTGATTTAGAGGTCATTCATCAAACCGTTAAAGATGAACGTCCTGATTTGCTTGTCATAGACTCTATACAAACGATTTATCATCCGGAAATCAGTTCTGCGCCTGGTTCAGTATCTCAGGTTAGGGAAAGCACACAAAGTTTAATGAATATAGCGAAGCAGATGAATATTGCTACCTTTATAGTTGGTCATGTTACGAAAGAAGGCCAAATAGCTGGGCCTAGATTACTTGAGCATATGGTAGATACAGTACTATATTTCGAAGGTGATGAGCATCATGCTTATCGTATCTTGAGAGCCGTTAAAAACCGTTTTGGATCTACAAATGAGATGGGGATTTTTGAAATGAAACAAAGTGGATTAAAAGGTGTTCTTAATCCATCTGAAATGTTCTTAGAGGAACGTTCAACTAATGTTCCTGGTTCGACAATTGTTCCTACTATGGAAGGAACACGACCACTTCTTATCGAAGTTCAAGCATTAGTTACTCCTACAACATTTAATAATCCTAGACGTATGGCTACTGGTATAGATCACAATAGATTAAGTCTCCTGATGGCTGTATTAGAAAAGAAAGAAAATTATTTACTGCAACAACAAGACGCTTATATTAAAGTTGCAGGTGGTGTGAAATTAACAGAACCGGCTGTAGACCTTAGCATTATTGTAGCTACTGCATCAAGCTTCAAAGACAGAACTGTAGACGGCTTAGACTGTTTTGTAGGTGAAGTAGGTTTGACTGGGGAAGTTCGTCGAATATCGCGTATAGAACAACGTGTTCAAGAAGCAGCAAAACTTGGTTTTAAAAGAGCTATCATTCCTAAAACTAATATAGGAGGTTGGACTTTTCCTGAAGGTATACAGGTAATTGGTGTATCTACAGTTCATGAAGCTTTGAAATTCGCACTTCACTCGACATAAAGATAAATATTGAATTAATTAGGAAAGGACAACATAGAAAGGAGGACATGAATTGAATATCGTAAAATCAATTGTGGTAATAATATATGCGATTCTAGGAGCTGCATTAGGCATTATTATCGTTCCAGAGGTCGTTTCTGATATAGGTATTACTCAGTATCCTATAATCACAAATTATTATATAGATGGTTTAATAGGTATTATTCTATTTTTTATTATTTTCGGATTATTTATCAATAAAGTTACAAGTGCATTTAAACAATTTGAACAATTGATAATGAATCGAAGTGCAATTGAAATTCTATTCGCAACTATTGGACTTATTATTGGTTTGTTTATTTCAGTAATGGTTTCTTTTATTTTAGAAATAATAGGAAATTCAATTTTTAATCATTTTATACCCATCATAATCACAATTATCCTGTGTTATTTAGGATTTCAGTTTGGCTTGAAAAAGCGTGATGAGATGTTGATGTTTTTACCAGAAAATATGGCACGTTCAATGTCTAATAATACACGTAAAGCTATACCTAAAATTATTGATACAAGCGCGATTATTGATGGTCGAGTATTAGATATTATACGCTGTGGTTTTATTGACGGAGATATTCTTATTCCTCAAGGAGTTATCAATGAATTACAAATTGTTGCTGATGCTAAGGATAGTGTAAAGCGAGAAAAAGGACAGAGAGGGTTAGATATTCTGAATCAACTTTATGATTTAGAATATCCTACTCGAGTGATTCATCCAACAAAAACACATAGCGAAATAGACACGTTATTAATTAAACTTGCACAACATTATCATGCTCATGTTATTACTACAGATTTTAATTTAAATAAAGTTTGTCACGTACAAGGCATCACAGCACTCAATGTAAATGATTTATCTGAAGCGATAAAACCTAATGTTCATCAAGGTGATCGTTTAAACATTTTACTTACTAAGATGGGAAAAGAACCTGGACAAGGTGTAGGTTACCTAGATGATGGTACAATGGTAGTTGTTGACAATGCAAAGAAATTGATTGGTCAATACGTTACATTAGAGGTTATTAGTTTATTACAAACTTCATCAGGAAGAATTGTCTTTGCAAAATATATAGAAGATGAAATGTCCTTTAGCGATAAATAATTTTGAATGGGTTTCATGTGAAACGAGATATTACGTTTGGAATTATGTAATTTATATTTTAAACTTTTGAACTAAAAGAGATATATTTGATGAAAGTACTTAAACAAGTTCCTTATCAAAGCATTATTTAAGTGCTACAATATTATTGAAATGTTAAGTGAGATTGAAGAATCATCCATTGGAAAAGTTATTCGTAAAGGTATGGTTCAACACATCATTAGCTTTTGAATAGCTTTTTTAAAGTTGAATAAGCTCACGTTGAACTTGAAAGTTAACATGCATTATTTGGTAAGAGAAGTGGTATCAAAATTTTAATTAATACTTTTATTGAGCTTAATTAAGATTGTGAACCATTGAATTAGTCATACAATTAATAATCTTAGGAGTGAATATAATGAGTGAACGAATCAGAGTAAGATATGCACCAAGTCCAACTGGATATTTGCATATTGGAAATGCTCGAACAGCATTATTTAACTATTTATTTGCCAAACACTATAATGGGGATTTTGTTGTTCGAATTGAAGATACAGATAGTAAACGTAATTTAGAAGATGGCGAGTCATCACAATTTGATAACTTGAAATGGTTAGGATTAAATTGGGATGAATCAGTTGATAAGGACAAAGGATTCGGACCTTATCGTCAATCTGAACGTGCTGATATTTATAATCCGCTTATTCAACAATTACTTGATCAGGATAAAGCATACAAATGTTACATGACTGAGGAAGAATTAGAAGAAGAACGCGAAGCTCAAATTGCTCGAGGAGAAATGCCTCGTTATGGTGGACAACATGCTCGTCTAACTGAAGAACAACGTCAACAATTTGAAGCGGAAGGTCGTCAACCATCAATACGTTTCCGTGTCCCTAAAGATAAAACATACTCTTTCAAAGATATGGTTAAGGGTGAAATCTCTTTTGATTCTAATAATATTGGAGACTGGGTCATCGTAAAAAAAGATGGTGTACCAACTTATAACTTCGCAGTAGCTGTTGATGATCACTATATGGAAATTTCAGACGTTATACGTGGAGATGATCATGTTTCTAATACTCCTAAGCAATTAATGATTTATGAAGAATTTGGCTGGGAACCGCCTCGTTTTGGTCATATGTCACTTATTGTGAATGAAGAACGTAAGAAATTAAGTAAACGTGATGGTCAAATTCTACAATTTATCGAGCAATATCGTGATTTAGGTTATCTTCCAGAAGCATTTTTTAATTTCATTACCTTACTTGGTTGGTCTCCGGAAGGGGAAGAAGAAATCTTTTCTAAAGAGGAATTCATCAAAATATTTGATGAAAAACGTCTTTCTAAATCTCCTGCAATGTTTGATAGACAAAAGTTAGCTTGGGTCAATAACCAATATATGAAAACAAAAGATACTGAAACTGTATTTGAATTAGCCCTACCTCACTTAATTAAAGCTAATCTAATTCCAGAAAATCCGTCTGAAGAAGATAGAAATTGGGGTCGTAAACTCATTGCACTTTATCAAAAAGAAATGAGTTATGCTGGAGAAATTGTTCCATTATCAGAAATGTTTTTTCATGAAATGCCTGAACTCGGTGAAGAAGAACAAGAAGTATTAAATGGTGAGCAAGTACCAGAATTAATGAATCACTTATATAGTAAATTAGAAGCGCTTGATCCATTTGAAGCTACTGAAATAAAGAAAAAAATTAAAGAAGTTCAAAAAGAAATAGGTATCAAGGGTAAACAACTCTTTATGCCTATACGTGTTGCTGTTACTGGACAAATGCATGGTCCTGAATTACCTACTACAATTGAAGTACTAGGTAAAGATAAAGTGCTATCACGCTTAAAAAAGTTTGTGTAAATTATAATATCAATCAAAAATAAACTTTATAGAAAACCATTTCCGACTTGAAATTTCACAAATAACAACCTATTATTAGAATTATAAAAATGAATCAAAGGATTAGTAGTTAAATACTTTATGACTCAGAGAGTGTGCGTTGGCTGTGAGCACATCATAAATATTAATGAATGCACCTTTGTAATTTAAAATGAATAATATAAATGAGAATGATGATGTTTATTTATCATAAATATCGTTATTAAATTAAGAGTGGAACCGTGCGTGAGCGCCTCTAGCAACAGATGTTAGAGGCGTTCTTTTAGTGTATTTAACTTTAGTAACTAACGTATTATGAGAACCATTAACGAAACGAAATAAAGAAATCAAATTGATTTGACTAAGGGGGAGACGGTCTTGTTAAGAAGAATGAAAGACGATATAAAAATGGTGTTTGAACAGGATCCAGCAGCACGCTCAACTTTAGAAGTAGTAACAACTTATGCAGGCATACATGCAGTGTGGAGTCATTTAATAGCCCATAAACTTTATAATAAAAAACGTTTTGTTGCAGCAAGAATGATTTCGCAATTGTCACGTTTTTTCACAGGAATAGAAATTCATCCGGGCGCCAAAATTGGTAAGCGATTATTTATCGATCATGGTATGGGTGTAGTAATTGGAGAAACATGTACAATTGGCGATAATGTAACAATATATCAAGGTGTCACTTTAGGTGGTACTGGTAAGGATAGAGGTAAAAGGCATCCTGATATTGGTGATAATGTATTAATAGCAGCTGGCTCTAAAATTTTAGGTAATATCCAAATTGATTCTAACGTTAATATAGGGGCCAATTCTGTCGTTTTACAATCTGTGCCTAGTTATACAACTGTTGTCGGTATTCCTGGTCACATTGTAAAACAAGAAGGCAAACGTATAGGTAAAACATTTGATCACCGTAACTTACCTGATCCACTTTTTGAACAAATAAAACATTTAGAGCGCCAACTTGAAAAAGCTAAGAATGGAGAAATTCAAGATGATTACATTATATAACACTTTAACGCGTCAGAAAGAGACGTTTGAGCCCATTGAACCGGGTAAGGTAAAAATGTATGTATGTGGTCCAACTGTTTATAATTATATTCACATAGGAAATGCTCGACCTGCCATCAATTATGATGTAGTCAGAAGATATTTTGAATATAAAGGATATGAAGTTATTTATGTTTCAAATTTTACAGATGTAGACGATAAATTAATCAACCGCTCTAAAGAATTGAACGAGAGTGTCCCTGAAATTGCAGAAAAATATATTAAAGCATTTTATGAAGATGTAGGTGCTTTAAACGTTAAAAAAGCAACATCTAATCCTCGAGTGATGCATCATATGGATGAAATTATCGATTTTATCAAAAAGTTAGTAGATCAAGGATATGCTTATGCAAGTTATGGCGATGTTTACTTTAGAACTCGTAAGTTTGATGGATATGGTAAATTAAGCCACCAATCTTTAAATGACTTAAAAGTAGGAGCTCGTATCGAAGCTGGTGAACAAAAAGAAGATGACTTGGATTTTACTTTATGGAAAGAAGCTAAACCGGGTGAAATTAGTTGGAATAGTCCATTTGGCGAAGGTCGACCTGGTTGGCATATCGAATGTTCAGTGATGGCATATCATGAACTAGGTCCAACAATTGATATTCATGCTGGCGGATCAGATTTACAATTTCCGCACCATGAAAATGAAATCGCTCAATCAGAAGCGCACAATCACGCACCATTTGCTAACTATTGGATGCATAATGGTTTTATTAATATTGATAATGAGAAAATGAGTAAATCATTAGGAAACTTTATTTTAGTACATGATATTATCAAAGAAATTGATCCCGATGTTTTGCGTTTCTTTATAATTAGTGTGCATTATCGTAGTCCTATTAACTATAATTTAGAACTTGTGGGAGCTGCACGTAGTGGCTTAGAGCGCATACGTAATAGTTATAAATTGATTGAAGAAAAAGAAAATATTGCTACTGATTTAGTTGAACAGTTAGCTTATATTAAGCAAATTGATACTATTCTTAAACAGTTTGAAGCTGTAATGGACGACGATTTTAACACTGCTAATGCGGTTACAGCTTGGTATGACTTAGCGAAACTTGCGAATAAATATGTTCTTGAAAATACAACTTCAACTAAAGTGATTAATAAATTTAAAGAAGTGTATAAAATTTTTAGTGATGTATTAGGTATTCCTCTTAAAGGAAAAGAAACAGATGAGTTATTAGATGAAGATATTGAGCAATTAATTGAGGAACGTAACGTAGCACGTAAGAATAAAGATTTCACCCGCGCAGATGAAATTAGAGATATATTAAAAGAACGTAATATTATTTTAGAAGATACGCCTCAAGGTGTAAGATTTAAGCGTGGTTAAACAATGAATGTGAAGTTACTCAACCCCCTAACATTAGCATATATGGGTGATGCTGTTCTTGATCAATATGTGCGGAAATATATCGTTCTTAAGTTACAAAGTAAACCGAATCGGTTACATCAAGTATCAAAACAATATGTTTCGGCTAAAAGTCAAGCTCAAACATTAGAATATTTAATGACTGTTAATTGGTTTACTGATGAAGAATTAGATATTTTGAGAAGAGGACGAAATGCTAAAAGTTATACAAAAGCTAAGAATATCGATATTCAAACTTACCGCAAAAGTTCAGCTTTAGAGGCTGTAATCGGTTTTTTATACTTAGACCATCGATTGGAACGATTAGAAGCTTTATTACAATCAATTGTTGAAATAGTTAATGAAAGGTAGTGTGAATGTGGAAGATATTGTTATAGTCGGAAGACATGCTGTTAAAGAAGCTATTATATCAGGTCACGCCATTAATAAAATTTTGATTCAAGATGGTATAAAAAAGCAACAAATTAATGATATTTTAAAAAATGCAAAATCCAAAAAATTGATAGTGAAAACAGTACCAAAATCAAAATTAGATTTTTTAGCAAATGCTCCTCACCAAGGGGTAGCAGCATTAGTCGCTCCATATGAATATGCTGATTTTGATCAGTTTTTACAAAACCAAAAAGATAAAGGTGACTATTCAACAGTGCTTATTCTAGATGGTTTAGAAGACCCTCATAATCTGGGCTCTATATTGAGAACTGCTGATGCATCGGGTGTCGATGGGGTAATAATACCTAAAAGACGATCTGTAGCACTGACTCAAACTGTGGCTAAAGCTTCAACTGGAGCAATACAGCATGTTCCAGTCATACGTGTCACGAATTTATCTAAAACGATAGATGAATTAAAAAATAATGGCTTTTGGGTAGCCGGGACAGAAGCGAGTAATGCGACAGATTACAGAGATTTACAAACTGATATGTCATTAGTGATTGTTATTGGTAGTGAGGGACAAGGTATGAGTCGTCTAGTTAGTGATAAATGTGACTTTTATATAAAAATTCCTATGGTAGGTCATGTCAATAGTCTTAATGCATCTGTAGCAGCAAGCTTAATGATGTATGAAGTATTTCGAAAACGTCATCAAACTGGTGAAACATCATGAAAGAAAGATACCTTATAATAGATGGTTACAATATGATAGGGCAGTCCTCGACACTTAGCGCAATTGCAAAAGAAAGCTTGGAAGAAGCAAGGGAACAATTATTAGATGTCATAGCTAATTATAATGCGTTAGTTGCAGATGAAATTGTTTGTGTCTTTGATGCATACGAACAATCAGGTATTGAAAGAGAGTATGTTTATCATGGTGTGAAAACAGTGTTTACTAAAGAAAAAGAAACAGCAGATAGCTTTATTGAACGTTACGTATATCAACTCTATGATAAACATACGACCCATATTACTGTGGTAACAAGTGATATGAGCGAACAACACGCGATATTCGGTTCAGGAGCATACCGAATTTCTTCCAGAGAAATGTGGCGTGATTTAAAAGAAAACGAAATAACCGTTAATAAATC
Organism: Staphylococcus saccharolyticus; assembly: GCF_900458815.1. Classification (NCBI taxonomy): domain Bacteria; kingdom Bacillati; phylum Bacillota; class Bacilli; order Caryophanales; family Staphylococcaceae; genus Staphylococcus; species Staphylococcus saccharolyticus. The sequence continues at coordinate 2,144,593 of NZ_UHDZ01000001.1, read as the reverse complement.
TATAAATGATTTTAGTGAAAAGAAGCCAAGAACGCGAATTCAGTTATCAAATGAGATTCTTGAAGAATTTGAAAAAATTAGACGTGGCAACCACAAAAAGGACTGATTAAGTACTATTGCGATTTTAAAAGCTATTCATATAAACTAACCTCAACTCATTTGAAAGGTTAGAGGTATGGAATTTAATTACAGTCAACTAGAACTAATATCACAGAATCAAAGTAATTTAGACAACAGTCATTTTGAGCAATGGTTTGAGGATTTAATATATTATCTCAGACCCTTGATTTATAGAAAAATCAGATATATAACAAATAATCATTTTGAACTTGAGGATATATTTCAAGATATTATTATCAAGTTGTACCGAGCATTGCAATCATTCGATTTCAGTCGCGGTATTTCATTTGAACATTATATATTTTTATTAATATGCTCAGTAAAATATGATTATTTTAGAAAGTTAAAAGCAGATAATCATAGATACCCTCGGTTGATTAACGAGTATGTTGTAGATTACCATTGCGCTTTAGCAATCAATGATATTGAAAGAAGTATTTTGAGAAAAGAATTATCAGCAATGTTTGATATTCAATCGCAAACGTTAAGTCAGATGGAAAAATCAATTATTCAGTTATTGCTCAAAGATTATAAACCCAAAGAAATAGCAACCATTTTAGAAGTGAAAGAAAAAGTTGTTTATAATGCCATTCACCGGTGTAAAATAAAATTCAAGCGCGAATTTAAGAATTAAAAAAGATTTTTAATACTAAAAAATAGAGTCGATATTTAGTGAAGAGTAAGTTTGACATTTATTATGACATTTATGTATAGTATATTGGTATTATAATGAGTAAAGGTGAATAATTGTGAAGAAAGTACCTTTAAATTGTGAAGTTTGTGGCAATCGTAATTATATTGTTGTAAAAAACGAAGGTTCTGCAACACGACTGACGTTAAAAAAGTTTTGTCCAAAGTGTAATGCGCATACCGTTCATAAAGAATCTAAATAAGCTAATAACAATCAATTAAAATGAATCAGACTTTGATAAAGAGTCACAAAATGTGGAGGTCTTATAAATGGCTAAAAAAGAGAACTTCTTTAAAGGCGTAAAGTCAGAAATGGAAAAAACGAGTTGGCCAACTAAAGAAGAATTATTTAAATACACGGTAATCGTTGTATATACTGTTATATTTTTCTTAGTCTTTTTCTATGCCTTAGACATAGGAATTAATACATTAAAACAATTATTTTTAGGTTAGGAGTGGAGACATGTCTGAAGAAGTAGGCGCTAAGCGTTGGTATGCTGTACATACTTATTCTGGATATGAGAATAAAGTTAAAAAGAATTTAGAAAAAAGAGTAGAATCTATGAACATGACTGAACAAATTTTCAGAGTTGTCATACCAGAAGAGGAAGAAACTCAAGTTAAAGATGGTAAAGCTAAAAAGCTTGTGAAAAAGACTTTTCCTGGTTATGTATTAGTTGAACTTGTCATGACTGACCAATCTTGGTATGTGGTAAGAAACACTCCTGGAGTTACGGGATTTGTAGGTTCAGCTGGAGCAGGCTCTAAACCTAATCCCTTACTTCCTGAAGAAGTACGCTTCATCCTTAAACAAATGGGCCTTAAAGAAAAAACGATTGATGTTGAACTAGATGTGGGAGAACAAGTTCGTATTAAATCAGGACCATTTGCTAATCAGGTTGGAGAAGTACAAGAAATCGAGACAAACAAGTTTAAACTTACTGTGTTAGTAGATATGTTTGGTCGCGAAACACCAGTAGAAGTTGAATTTGATCAAATAGAAAAACTTTAAATATAATCAGTTAAGAATCTAGTTACACTCAAATCGTTTTCATGATAAAGATGAAATTTTACTATTGATTTTTTAATAGTTTGAGTGTTAAAATAATGTGGTCGCGCTTTTAGAGCGTTCATTTCGTCACGAAATGTTTTTAAGAGTGGGAGGGCAAAACTGAGCCCTGTGACCACATCACGATATCAAGGAGGTGCACATCGTGGCTAAAAAAGTAGAAAAAGTAGTTAAATTGCAAATTCCTGCAGGTAAAGCAAACCCGGCACCACCAGTTGGTCCAGCATTAGGTCAAGCAGGTGTGAACATTATGGGATTCTGTAAAGAGTTCAACGCACGTACTCAAGAACAAGCAGGTTTAATCATTCCGGTAGAAATCAGTGTATATGAAGACCGTTCATTTACATTTATTACAAAAACTCCACCGGCTCCAGTACTACTTAAAAAAGCAGCTGGCGTTGATAAAGGTTCTGGTGAACCTAACAAAATAAAAGTTGCATCAGTAACTAAAGATCAAGTACGAGAAATTGCTCAAACTAAGATGCAAGATTTAAATGCTGCAGACGAAGAAGCAGCTATGCGTATTATTGAAGGTACTGCACGTAGCATGGGTATCACTGTGCAGTAAAAAAGCTAAGTTAGTAAATTAATTTGAAACGAATTTAATTTAGACGATACAAAGCAGGTAACAGAGAAGGCATCCAATTAATATTGTCTATTGATGAGTTGATGTTTATATTGTAATAATATTAACTTTCATTTGTTATCTGCTCTTAACTTGCAAGAAGCAAGTAAATGTGGGAGGAAATTCCGCTAAAACCACTAAAGGAGGAACAATAAATGGCTAAAAAAGGTAAAAAGTATCAAGAAGCAGCTAGTAAAGTTGATCGTACTCAATACTATAGTGTTGAAGAAGCAATTAAATTAGTTAAAGAAACTAGCATTGCTAACTTTGACGCTTCTGTTGAAGTTGCATTCCGTTTAGGAATTGATACACGTAAAAATGACCAACAAATCCGTGGCGCAGTAGTTTTACCTCATGGAACTGGTAAATCACAACGTGTATTAGTTTTCGCTAAAGGTGATAAAATCACTGAAGCTGAAGAAGCAGGTGCAGATTATGTAGGTGAGGCAGACTACGTTCAAAAAATCCAACAAGGTTGGTTTGATTTTGATGTAGTTGTAGCTACTCCAGACATGATGGGCGAAGTTGGCAAATTAGGTCGAGTTTTAGGACCTAAAGGATTAATGCCAAACCCTAAAACTGGTACTGTAACTATGGACGTTAAAAAAGCGGTTGAAGAAATCAAAGCTGGTAAAGTTGAATACCGTGCTGAAAAAGCAGGTATCGTACATGCTTCAATCGGTAAAGTTTCATTTGACGAAGAAAAATTAGTTGAAAACTTTGATACTTTACAAGATGTATTAGCTAAAGCTAAACCATCATCAGCTAAAGGTACTTACTTTAAATCTGTTGCTGTTACAACAACAATGGGTCCTGGAGTTAAAGTTGATACTTCATCTTTTAAATTATAAATTTTATAAATTCAACACAATTACAGACTGATAGATTAATTACTTCAGTCTGTAATTTTTTGTTGACTTATTACATTAAAGCAGTTATATTGATAATTGTGATTATTTTACCTAAGACAGTAGGAGTTATGTTTAACTTAAAAATTCAATCCTACCGAGGCTAAAATTGACTTGAACGTGATGATTAATGATCTTTCAAGCACTTTTTGCCGTGGGTAGAAAGTGCTTTTTTTATTGAAATTAAAAAAGCACCGAAAAAATTTAAATGGAGGTGTCTGAATGTCTGCTATCATTGAAGCAAAAAAACAACAAGTAGATACTATTGCTGAACAACTTAAAAATTCAGTTTCAACAGTAATCGTTGACTACCGTGGATTAACTGTAGCAGAAGTTACTGAATTACGTTCACAATTACGTGAAGTAGGTGTTAAATATAAAGTTTATAAAAACACTATGGTTCGTCGTGCAGCTGAACAAGCAGGTATTGAAGGCTTAGATGAGTTTTTAACAGGTCCTACAGCAATTGCAACTTCAACTGAAGATGTTGTTGCGCCAGCAAAAGTTATCTCAGGATTTGCTAAAGAACACGAAGCTTTAGAAGTAAACACAGGTGTTATGGAAGGTAACGTTATTTCAGCTGAAGAAGTTAAAACTGTTGGTTCATTACCTTCACACGATGGTCTTGTATCAATGCTTTTATCAGTATTACAAGCTCCAGTACGCAACTTCGCTTATGCAGTTAAAGCTGTTGGAGAACAAAAAGAAGAAAGCGCTGAATAATTGCGCATAAAAATTTAAATTAAATGGAGGAATTGTAAAATGGCTAATCAAGAACAAATCATTGAAGCAATTAAAGAAATGTCAGTATTAGAATTAAACGATTTAGTAAAAGCAATTGAAGAAGAATTTGGTGTGACTGCAGCACCTCCTGTAGCAGCAGCAGGTGCAGCTGGTGGCGGAGACGCAGCAGCTGAAAAAACTGAATTTGACGTTGAATTAACTTCAGCTGGATCTTCTAAAATCAAAGTTGTTAAAGCAGTTAAAGAAGCAACTGGCTTAGGATTAAAAGATGCTAAAGAATTAGTTGACGGAGCTCCTAAAGTAATTAAAGAAGCTATGCCTAAAGAAGAAGCTGAAAAACTTAAAGAACAATTAGAAGAAGTTGGAGCTAGCGTAGAATTAAAATAGTCTCTACTATCTAATTAAATAATGAGGTTGAAGAGATTTGTTCGACCTATGTTATAAGTATAGTCGAGACGAATACAACCTGAATTCTTTGAGAAATTAAAACCCCGTTATTAAATTAACGGGGTTTTTGCTTAATTTATAGTTATATTGAGGATTTTAACTTTTAATTAATTTTAAATTGAATGATGTCAATAGAGGTGTAGATATGAGTCATTATTATGATGAACAGCCGAATGTAAAAAGTAACCAAAAGAAAATTAGTTACTACTTTAATCAAACACAATTAGAATTTACAACAGATGCAGGCGTGTTTTCTAAGGATAGAGTAGATTTTGGTTCAGATTTGTTGATTCAGACTTTTTTAAAAGAACATCCGCCTGGACCTAGTAAGTCTATTGCAGATGTAGGGTGTGGGTATGGACCAATTGGTTTAACAATTGCAAAAGTGTCTCCGCATCATCGAATAACAATGTTAGATGTCAATTGTAGAGCGCTTGCTTTGGCAGAAATGAATCAAACCAAAAACCAAATAGACAATGCAACTATTATTGAAAGTGAATGTTTATCTGCAGTAGAAGTTCAATTCAATTACATACTAACAAATCCACCTATTCGTGCTGGAAAAGATGTTGTTCATCGTATCTTTGAGGAAGCATTTGCTCATCTTAAAGAGGCAGGTTCATTATATGTTGTCATTCAAAAAAAGCAAGGTATGCCATCAGCGAAAAAAAGAATGGAAGAGCTATTTAATAACGTAGAAGTTGTTACTAAAAGTAAAGGCTATTATATTTTGAAAAGCTCAAAAGGTTGATTTCAATATCGTATTCTGATATAGTTATAAAATGTAAAAATTTATGTTCAATAAGTGTGTACTTTTACGTAAAATGGATAAATAAATTAAGTATAAATATAAATCGAAAATGGTGTCATCGTACGTGTTGCCGTTTTCTTTTTGTCTTTTATATTCAATGAGTAAGTAAAGGGAAACGCACAATTTTTGAGGGGTGAATCTGTTTGGCAGGTCAAGTTGTCCAATATGGAAGACATCGTAAACGTAGAAATTATGCGAGAATTTCAGAAGTATTAGAATTACCAAACTTAATAGAAATTCAAACTAAATCTTATGATTGGTTCCTTAAAGAAGGGTTATTAGAAATGTTTAGAGACATTTCACCAATTGAAGATTTCACAGGCAACCTATCTTTAGAATTTGTAGATTATAGATTAGGTGAACCAAATTATGATTTAGAAGAATCTAAAAATCGTGACGCTACTTATGCTGCACCTCTTCGTGTCAAAGTACGTCTCATTATTAAAGAAACAGGCGAAGTAAAAGAACAAGAAGTCTTCATGGGTGATTTCCCATTAATGACAGACACAGGTACATTTGTTATCAATGGTGCTGAGCGTGTTATCGTGTCTCAATTAGTACGTTCACCATCTGTTTATTTCAACGAAAAAATTGATAAAAACGGTCGTGAAAATTATGATGCGACTATTATTCCTAACCGTGGTGCTTGGTTAGAATATGAAACAGATGCTAAAGATGTCGTTTATGTTCGTATCGATAGAACACGTAAATTACCATTAACTGTATTGTTACGTGCGCTAGGTTTCTCAACTGATCAAGAAATCGTTGATTTAATAGGAGACAGTGAATATTTACGTAATACATTAGAAAAAGATGGAACTGAAAATACAGAACAAGCTTTATTAGAAATTTATGAACGTTTGCGTCCTGGCGAACCACCAACAGTAGAAAATGCTAAAAGCTTATTATATTCACGTTTCTTCGATCCTAAACGCTATGATTTAGCAAGTGTAGGTCGTTATAAAGCTAACAAAAAGTTACATTTAAAACACCGTTTATTTAATCAAAAACTAGCAGAACCAATTGTTAATAGTGAAACAGGTGAGATTGTAGCGGAAGAAGGTACTGTACTTGATCGTCGTAAACTAGATGAAATCATGGACGTATTGGAGACAAACGCTAATAGCGAAGTCTTTGAACTTGAAGGTAGTGTCATTGATGAACCAGTAGAAATTCAATCAATTAAAGTATATGTTCCTAATGATGAAGAAGGTCGAACTACTACTGTTATTGGTAATGCATTACCAGACTCAGAAGTTAAATGTATTACTCCGGCTGATATTATCGCCTCAATGAGTTACTTCTTTAACTTATTGAATGGAATTGGTTATACAGATGATATTGACCACTTAGGTAATCGTCGTTTACGTTCAGTTGGTGAATTACTACAAAACCAATTCCGTATCGGTTTGTCTAGAATGGAACGTGTTGTACGTGAGAGAATGTCAATTCAAGACACTGATTCTATCACTCCACAACAATTAATTAATATTCGTCCAGTCATTGCATCTATTAAAGAATTTTTTGGTAGTTCTCAATTATCTCAATTCATGGACCAAGCAAACCCATTAGCTGAGTTGACTCATAAACGTCGTTTATCAGCTCTAGGACCTGGTGGTTTAACTCGTGAACGCGCTCAAATGGAAGTACGTGACGTGCATTATTCTCACTACGGTCGTATGTGCCCTATTGAAACACCTGAGGGCCCAAACATTGGATTAATTAACTCATTATCTAGTTATGCAAGAGTAAATGAATTTGGTTTTATTGAAACACCTTATCGTAAAGTTGATTTAGATACTAATTCAATCACTGACCAAATTGACTACTTAACTGCTGATGAAGAAGATAGTTATGTTGTTGCACAAGCAAACTCACGTCTTGATGAAAATGGGTGCTTCTTAGATGATGAAGTTGTTTGTCGTTTTCGTGGCAATAACACAGTGATGGCTAAAGAAAAAATGGACTATATGGACGTATCACCTAAACAAGTAGTTTCAGCAGCTACTGCATGTATCCCATTCTTAGAAAACGATGACTCAAACCGAGCATTAATGGGTGCAAACATGCAACGTCAAGCAGTACCATTAATGAACCCAGAAGCGCCATTTGTTGGAACAGGTATGGAACATGTAGCAGCGCGTGACTCAGGTGCAGCAATTACTGCTAAGCATAGAGGACGTGTTGAACATGTTGAGTCTAATGAAGTTTTAGTTCGTCGTTTAGTAGAAGAAAATGGTATTGAACATGAAGGTGAATTAGATCGCTATCCATTAGCAAAATTCAAACGTTCAAACTCTGGTACATGTTATAACCAACGCCCAATTGTTTCTGTTGGAGACGTTGTTGAATATAACGAAATTTTAGCAGACGGTCCTTCAATGGAACTAGGTGAAATGGCTTTAGGTCGTAACGTAGTTGTAGGTTTCATGACTTGGGACGGTTATAACTATGAGGATGCCGTTATCATGAGCGAACGTTTAGTTAAAGATGATGTCTATACATCTATTCATATCGAAGAATACGAATCAGAAGCACGTGACACTAAATTAGGACCTGAAGAAATTACTCGTGATATTCCTAATGTGTCTGAAAGTGCGCTTAAAAACTTAGACGATCGTGGTATCGTTTATGTTGGTGCCGAAGTTAAAGATGGTGACATCTTAGTAGGCAAAGTAACGCCTAAAGGTGTAACGGAACTAACAGCAGAAGAAAGATTATTACATGCTATTTTCGGTGAAAAGGCTCGTGAAGTTCGTGATACTTCATTACGTGTACCACATGGTGCAGGGGGCATCGTATTAGATGTAAAAGTCTTCAACCGTGAAGAGGGCGATGACACTTTATCTCCTGGTGTAAATCAATTAGTACGTGTTTATATCGTTCAAAAACGTAAAATTCATGTAGGGGATAAAATGTGCGGTCGTCATGGTAATAAAGGTGTTATTTCTAAAATTGTTCCTGAAGAAGATATGCCATACTTACCTGATGGTCGACCAATCGACATCATGTTAAATCCACTTGGTGTACCTTCACGTATGAACATTGGACAAGTGCTAGAATTACACTTAGGTATGGCTGCTAAAAACTTAGGCATCCACATTGCATCACCAGTATTTGATGGTGCTAATGATGATGATGTTTGGTCTACAATCGAAGAGGCCGGCATGGCACGTGATGGTAAGACTGTATTATATGATGGGCGTACGGGTGAACCGTTTGATAACCGTATTTCTGTAGGTGTAATGTACATGCTTAAACTTGCTCACATGGTTGATGACAAATTGCATGCACGTTCAACAGGACCATACTCACTCGTTACACAACAACCACTCGGTGGTAAAGCACAATTTGGTGGACAACGTTTCGGTGAGATGGAGGTATGGGCACTTGAAGCATATGGTGCTGCTTATACTTTACAAGAAATCTTAACTTATAAATCTGACGATACAGTAGGACGTGTTAAAACTTACGAATCTATCGTTAAAGGTGAAAACATCTCTAGACCAAGTGTTCCTGAGTCATTCCGAGTACTGATGAAAGAATTACAAAGTTTAGGATTAGATGTTAAAGTAATGGATGAGCATGATAATGAAATTGAAATGGCAGATGTTGATGATGAAGATGCAACGGAACGCAAAGTAGATTTACAACAAAAAAATGCTCCGGAATCACAAAAAGAAACAACTGATTAATAAGCACTTAAGATAAATGAATACTTAAAGGGTATGAAATGATTATCATTTCAACTTCTTTAGGTATTCGATTTCAATGAAAGTAATCAATCAAATAGCACAGCTAATCTAAATTGAAGGAGGTAGGCTCCTTGATTGATGTAAATAATTTCCATTATATGAAAATAGGATTAGCTTCACCTGAAAAGATTCGTTCTTGGTCATATGGTGAAGTTAAGAAACCTGAAACAATAAACTATCGTACTTTAAAGCCAGAAAAAGATGGTCTTTTCTGTGAAAGAATTTTTGGACCTACTAAAGACTGGGAATGTAGTTGTGGGAAGTACAAACGTGTACGCTACAAAGGTATGGTATGTGATAGATGTGGCGTTGAAGTAACTAAATCAAAAGTGCGTCGAGAAAGAATGGGACACATTGAATTAGCAGCACCTGTATCTCATATCTGGTATTTCAAAGGAATTCCAAGTCGTATGGGACTATTGCTCGATATGTCACCAAGAGCATTAGAAGAAGTGATTTATTTTGCTTCTTATATAGTAGTTGATCCAGGTCCTACAGGATTAGAAAAGAAAACGTTATTGTCTGAAGCTGAATTCAGAGAGTATTATGATAAATATCCAAATCAATTTACTGCCAAAATGGGCGCTGAAGGTATTAAAGATTTATTAGAAGAAATTGATTTAGACGAAGAGTTAAAAATCTTACGTGATGAGTTAGAATCTGCTACAGGTCAAAGATTAACTCGAGCAATTAAACGTTTAGAAGTTGTTGAATCATTTAGAAATTCTGGTAACAATCCTTCTTGTATGATACTAGATGTTCTACCAATTATTCCACCAGAAATTCGTCCAATGGTTCAATTAGACGGAGGGCGTTTTGCAACAAGTGATTTAAACGACTTGTATCGTCGTGTGATTAACCGTAATAATCGTTTAAAACGTTTATTAGATCTTGGTGCACCTGGTATCATCGTACAAAACGAAAAACGTATGTTACAAGAAGCAGTAGATGCTCTAATTGATAACGGTCGCCGTGGCCGTCCAGTTACTGGACCTGGTAACCGTCCTTTAAAATCACTTTCACATATGTTGAAGGGTAAACAAGGTCGTTTCCGTCAAAACTTATTAGGGAAACGTGTTGACTATTCAGGCCGTTCAGTTATCGCAGTAGGACCAAGCTTGAAAATGTATCAATGTGGTCTTCCAAAAGAGATGGCTCTTGAATTATTCAAACCATTTGTAATGAAAAAACTAGTTCAACGTGAAATTGCTACAAACATTAAAAATGCTAAAAGTAAAATTGAACGTATGGAAGATGAAGTATGGGATGTATTAGAAGATGTTATTACTGAACACCCAGTATTACTTAACCGTGCACCAACATTGCATAGATTAGGTATCCAAGCGTTTGAACCTACATTAGTTGAAGGTCGTGCGATTCGTCTTCATCCACTTGTTACAACTGCATATAACGCAGACTTTGATGGTGACCAAATGGCTGTTCACGTACCTTTATCTAAAGAAGCACAAGCTGAAGCTCGTATGTTAATGCTTGCTGCTCAAAACATCTTAAATCCTAAAGATGGTAAGCCAGTTGTTACACCATCTCAAGATATGGTATTAGGTAACTATTATTTAACATTAGAACGAAAAGATGCGGTAAATACTGGTGCCATTTTTAATGATACAAATGAAGTATTAAAAGCATATGCAAATGGATATGTACACTTACACACTCGTATTGGTGTTCATGCTAATTCATTTAATAATCCAACATTTACTGATGAACAAAATAATAAAATATTAGCTACTTCAGTAGGTAAAATTATTTTCAATGAAATTATTCCTGATTCATTTGCATATATCAATGAGCCAAGCCAAGCTAATTTAGAAACAAAGACACCTGACAAATACTTTATTGATCCTACTCAATTGGGTGAAGGTGGATTAAAAGAATACTTTGATAATGCAGTACTTATAGAACCATTTAATAAAAAGTTCTTAGGAAACATTATTGCTGAAGTATTCAATAGATTTAGCATTACGGATACTTCTATGATGTTAGATAGAATGAAAGATTTAGGTTTCAAATTCTCTTCTAAAGCAGGAATCACTGTTGGTGTATCTGATATTGTGGTACTACCAGATAAACAAGATATCCTAGATGAACACGAAAAATTAGTTGAACGTGTGACTAAACAATTTAATCGTGGTTTAATCACTGAAGATGAGCGTTACAATGGGGTTGTTGAGATTTGGACTGACGCTAAAGACCAAATTCAAGGCGAATTAATGCAGTCTCTTGAAAAAACAAACCCAATCTTCATGATGAGTGATTCTGGTGCCCGTGGTAACGCATCTAACTTTACTCAGTTAGCTGGTATGCGTGGATTAATGGCTGCACCTTCAGGTAAAATTATCGAGTTACCAATCACATCTTCATTCCGTGAAGGTTTAACTGTATTAGAGTACTTCATTTCTACACATGGTGCGCGTAAAGGTCTTGCCGATACAGCCCTTAAAACAGCTGATTCTGGTTACCTTACTCGTCGTCTTGTTGACGTGGCACAAGATGTTATCGTGCGTGAAGAAGACTGTGGTACCGACCGTGGTTTATTAGTTTCTGATATCAAAGAGGGTACAGAAATGATTGAACCATTCATTGAACGTATCGAAGGTCGCTACTCTAAAGAAACAATTCGCCATCCGGAAACTGATGAAATCATCATCCGTCCAGATGAATTAATTACTGCTGATATCGCTAAACAAATCACTGATGCAGGTATTGAACAAATGTATATTCGTTCTGCATTCACTTGTAATACTCGCCATGGTGTTTGTGAAAAATGTTATGGTAAAAACCTTGCCACTGGAGAAAAAGTTGAAGTTGGAGAAGCAGTTGGTACAATTGCCGCTCAATCAATTGGTGAGCCAGGTACCCAACTTACAATGCGTACATTCCACACTGGTGGGGTTGCAGGAAGCGATATCACGCAAGGTCTTCCACGTATCCAAGAAATCTTCGAAGCGCGTAATCCTAAAGGTCAAGCGGTTATTACTGAAATCGAAGGTGTTGTAGAAGACATTAAATTAGCTAAAGATCGTCAACAAGAAATCATCGTTAAAGGTGCTAATGAAACAAGATCATATCTGGCTTCAGGTACTTCGAGACTTAAAGTGGAAGTAGGGCAATCTGTAGAACGTGGTGAAGTTCTCACAGAAGGTTCTATCGAGCCCAAAAACTATTTAGCAGTAGCAGGTCTCAACGCAACTGAAAGCTACCTATTAAAAGAAGTACAAAAAGTTTACCGTATGCAAGGTGTGGAAATTGATGATAAACACGTTGAAGTAATGGTAAGACAAATGCTACGAAAAGTACGTATTATTGAAGCTGGTGACACAAAATTATTACCAGGTTCACTTGTAGACATTCATAGCTTTACAGATGCAAATAGAGATGCATTTAAACATCGTAAACGTCCAGCAACTGCTAAACCAGTATTGCTTGGTATTACAAAAGCTTCTCTTGAAACTGAAAGCTTCTTATCAGCGGCGTCATTCCAAGAAACAACTCGTGTACTTACCGATGCAGCAATTAAAGGTAAACGAGATGACTTACTTGGTTTAAAAGAAAATGTAATTATTGGTAAACTTATTCCTGCAGGTACTGGTATGAGACGTTATAGTGATATTCAATATGATAAAACGTCTACTCCAGTAGCAGAAGCAAATGAGGAAGTAGAGATTACTGAATAGTATTGCTACTAAAAATTTAAATCGAAATATTTGATTAGGGTGGAACAATGAAAGCGTTCTGCCCTATATTTATATTGCGATAGACTCTATTTGATTTTTAATCAGTATTTTCTCAGTAATCAAAATTTTATTTTTATAATAAATGACTGGATAAATTGTTGACTATAATAGCTGAATAATGTTAATATATTAAAGGTTGATGCAGGCAGAACTTTGGAGGATATTTAAATGTCTAATGAAAAAGTTGCACGCTTTAACAAACAACATTATGTAGTCGGTCTCAAAGAGACGCTCAAAGTGTTAAAAAGAGATCAAGTTACATCATTGATTATTGCTAAAGACGTTGAAGTTCATTTACTAACTCGCGTGTTAAGCTATATCAATCATAAAAATATACCTATTACATTTTTCTCAAGCCAACGCGCCTTAGGAGAATATGTAGGTATCAATGTTAATGCAACAATTGTTGCGTTATTGAATGAGAATTAGTAAGGATGTTGCTTACTAAATTTTATTTAACCATAAAATGAACCACCTGGATGTGTGGAATTAAAAAGTGAAGAGAGGAGGACACAGTCATGCCAACTATTAACCAATTAGTACGCAAACCAAGAAAAAGCAAAACAAAAAAATCAGATTCACCAGCTTTAAATAGAGGTTTCAATAGTAAAAAGAAACAATTTACTGACTTAAACTCACCTCAAAAACGTGGTGTTTGTACTCGTGTAGGTACTATGACACCAAAAAAACCAAACTCAGCATTACGTAAATATGCACGTGTACGTTTATCAAACAATATTGAAGTTAATGCATATATTCCTGGTATTGGACACAACTTACAAGAACACAGCGTTGTACTTGTACGTGGTGGACGTGTAAAAGACTTACCTGGTGTGCGTTATCACATTGTGCGTGGTGCACTTGATACTTCTGGTGTAGATGGACGTAAACAAGGACGTTCACTATATGGAACTAAAAAACCTAAAAATTAAGTTTATGATTACGTAAATTTTAAAGAGTATACTATAATAGGAAGGGAGGATTTACATTATGCCTCGTAAAGGATCAGTACCAAAAAGAGACGTATTACCGGATCCAATTCATAATTCTAAGTTAGTTACTAAATTAATTAACAAAATTATGTTAGATGGTAAACGCGGAACAGCTCAAAGAATTCTTTATTCTGCATTTGATCTTGTTGAACAACGCAGTGGTCGTGATGCATTAGAAGTATTCGAAGAAGCAATCAATAATATTATGCCAGTATTAGAGGTTAAAGCTCGTCGTGTAGGTGGTTCTAACTACCAAGTACCAGTTGAGGTGCGCCCAGTACGTCGTACAACTTTAGGATTACGTTGGTTAGTAAACTATGCTCGTCTTCGCGGTGAAAAAACTATGGAAGAACGTTTAGCTAATGAAATCTTAGACGCTGCAAATAATACAGGTGGTGCAGTCAAAAAACGTGAAGATACTCACAAAATGGCTGAAGCAAACAAAGCATTTGCTCACTATCGTTGGTAAGATGAAAGCTTTTACCCTGAGTGTGTTCCGTTACACGGTTTACCAATAATGGCTCATGCTTAGGGCATCGCCATATCTATAGTACTTATTCAGTAAATACTGGAAGGAGAAAAAATACATGGCAAGAGACTTTTCTTTGAAAAATACTCGTAACATCGGTATCATGGCTCATATTGATGCTGGTAAAACTACTACGACTGAACGTATTCTTTATTACACAGGTCGTATCCATAAAATTGGTGAAACACACGAAGGTGCTTCACAAATGGACTGGATGGAACAAGAACAAGACCGTGGTATTACTATCACATCTGCTGCAACAACAGCACAATGGGAAGGACACCGTGTAAACATTATCGATACTCCAGGACACGTAGACTTCACTGTAGAAGTTGAACGTTCATTACGTGTACTTGACGGTGCGGTTACAGTGCTTGATGCTCAATCAGGTGTTGAACCTCAAACAGAAACAGTTTGGCGTCAGGCTACTACTTACGGTGTACCTCGTATAGTGTTTGTAAACAAAATGGACAAATTAGGTGCAAACTTTGACTACTCAGTAAGCACTTTACATGATCGTTTACAAGCCAACGCTGCACCTATTCAATTGCCAATTGGTGCTGAAGATGAGTTCGAAGCTATCATTGACTTAGTTGAAATGAAATGCTTTAAATATACAAACGATTTAGGTACAGAAATTGATGAAATCGAAATTCCTGATGATCATAAAGAAAGAGCTGAAGAAGCTCGTGCTCAATTAATCGAAGCTGTTGCTGAAAACAACGACGAATTAATGGAGAAATATCTTGGTGACGAAGAAATTTCTGTTGATGAATTAAAAGCTGCTATCCGCCAAGCAACTACTGATGTAGAATTCTACCCAGTACTATGTGGTACAGCATTTAAAAACAAAGGTGTTCAATTAATGCTTAACGCAGTCATTGATTACTTACCTTCACCATTAGACGTTAAACCAATCATTGGTCACCGCGCTAATAATCCTGAAGAAGAAGTTGTAGCTAAACCAGATGACTCTGCCGAATTCGCTGCACTAGCATTCAAAGTTATGACTGACCCTTATGTTGGTAAATTAACATTCTTCCGTGTGTACTCAGGTACATTAACTTCAGGTTCATATGTGAAGAACTCTACAAAGGACAGACGTGAACGTGTAGGACGTTTATTACAAATGCACGCTAACTCACGTCAAGAAATTGATACCGTTTATTCAGGCGATATCGCTGCTGCGGTAGGTCTTAAAGAAACAGGTACTGGTGATACTTTATGTGGTGAGAAAAATGACATTATCTTGGAATCAATGGAATTCCCAGAACCAGTTATCCACTTATCTGTTGAACCAAAATCTAAAGCTGACCAAGATAAAATGACTCAAGCTTTAGTTAAATTACAAGAAGAAGACCCAACGTTTCATGCACACACTGATGAAGAAACTGGACAAGTTATTATCGGTGGTATGGGTGAATTACACTTAGACATCTTAGTTGACCGTATGAAGAAAGAATTCAACGTTGAATGTAATGTAGGTGCACCAATGGTTTCATACCGTGAAACATTTAAACAACCTGCGCAAGTTCAGGGTAAATTCTCTCGTCAATCTGGTGGTCGTGGTCAATATGGTGATGTTCACATTGAATTCACACCTAATGAAACAGGTGGCGGTTTCGAATTCGAAAACGCTATCGTCGGTGGTGTAGTTCCTCGTGAATACATTCCATCAGTTGAACAAGGTCTTAAAGATGCTATGGAAAATGGTGTCTTAGCTGGTTACCCATTAATTGATGTTAGAGCTAAATTATTTGATGGTTCATACCATGATGTCGATTCATCTGAAATGGCCTTCAAAATTGCTGCATCATTAGCACTTAAAGAAGCTGCTAAAAAATGTGATCCAGTTATCTTAGAACCAATGATGAAAGTAACAATCGAAATGCCTGAAGAATACATGGGTGATATCATGGGTGATGTAACTGCTCGTCGTGGACGTGTAGATGGTATGGAACCACGTGGTAATGCACAAGTTGTAAATGCCTTTGTACCACTTTCAGAAATGTTCGGTTATGCAACTTCATTACGTTCTAATACTCAAGGTCGCGGTACTTACACTATGTACTTTGACCACTATGCTGAAGTTCCTAAATCAATCGCTGATGAAATCATCAAGAAAAATAAAGGTGAATAATTTAACTTGTTAAGACTAGCTATGCTAGGTTAAAATACAGGTTGAGCTTATTGTTAAGCTGACATTTTTATGATTTGATTTTTAGGGGTAAATGCATTATAAAAGAATTATAAATTCTTTTATGCTAAACTCAATCAATTATCTTCTCATGATGGTGAGAAACTATCATGAGAGATAAATTTGAAATAACTTTTACTAAGAATAGGAGAGATTTAATAATGGCAAAAGAAAAATTTGATCGCTCAAAAGAACATGCCAATATTGGTACTATCGGTCACGTTGACCATGGTAAAACAACTTTAACAGCTGCTATCGCAACTGTATTAGCTAAAAATGGTGACACTGTAGCACAATCATATGACATGATTGACAATGCTCCAGAAGAAAAAGAACGTGGTATCACAATTAATACTGCACACATCGAATATCAAACTGACAAACGTCACTATGCTCACGTTGACTGCCCAGGACACGCTGACTATGTTAAAAACATGATTACTGGTGCTGCTCAAATGGACGGCGGTATCTTAGTAGTATCTGCTGCTGACGGTCCAATGCCACAAACTCGTGAACACATTCTTTTATCACGTAATGTTGGTGTACCAGCATTAGTTGTATTCTTAAACAAAGTTGACATGGTAGACGACGAAGAATTACTAGAATTAGTTGAAATGGAAGTTCGTGACTTATTAAGCGAATATGACTTCCCAGGTGATGATGTACCTGTAATCGCTGGTTCTGCGTTAAAAGCTTTAGAAGGCGACGCTGAATACGAAGAAAAAATCTTAGAATTAATGCAAGCTGTTGATGATTACATTCCAACTCCAGAACGTGATTCTGACAAACCATTCATGATGCCAGTAGAGGACGTATTCTCAATTACTGGTCGTGGTACTGTTGCTACAGGCCGTGTTGAACGTGGTCAAATCAAAGTTGGTGAAGAAGTTGAAATCATCGGTATGCATGATACAACTAAAACAACTGTTACTGGTGTAGAAATGTTCCGTAAATTATTAGATTACGCTGAAGCTGGTGATAACATCGGTGCTCTATTACGTGGTATTGCACGTGAAGACGTTCAACGTGGGCAAGTATTAGCTGCACCTGGTTCAATCACACCACACACTAAATTCAAAGCTGAAGTTTACGTTTTATCTAAAGATGAAGGTGGACGTCATACTCCATTCTTCAGTAACTATCGTCCACAATTCTATTTCCGTACTACTGACGTAACTGGTGTTGTTAACTTACCAGAAGGCACTGAAATGGTTATGCCTGGTGACAACGTTGAAATGACAGTTGAATTAATCGCTCCTATTGCTATCGAAGACGGAACTCGTTTCTCAATTCGTGAAGGTGGACGTACTGTTGGATCAGGCGTTGTAACTGAAATCTTTGAATAATTAATAATTATTCATAAAAAGACTCTCCTAGGGGAGTCTTTTTTTAAAGAAAATATTTAACGGCTAGTGAGTAACTCATTAGTCGTTATTTTATTGATTATTCATATTAACTTTTTAATATAAAACCGTAGTGTAGTAGTGTTAAAGAGAATTAAATAAGTAATATAATTTGGAACAAAATCAACTTGACGAAATTTAAGAAACAGTCTTAAGCGTAATTTAGTTTTGTTCGAAGCATAAGTACTGCTGCAGTATTCTCATACGCCATCAATTGTTTTAAAAGACTTTTTCAATTTCTAAAATTTTCAAGAATTCACTTGCTGCATATTTAAAAGATGATTCATCTATATCAAATTTAGGATTATGATGTGGCGTAGTAATACCTTTACCTTTATTACCACAGCCGATTATGAAAAATGCACCTTTAAGATAATGTGAGAAATCTTCTCCAATCATCATTAGTTCAGAATCATTAAATCTTAAATGTAACTCATTAGCTGCTCGTTTAACTACATCAAATGATTGAGGATGATTATGGACAGGCAAATAACCTTTGATATATTCCATGTCATAAGTAATATCGTTAGCAATGGCTAAACCTTGTAATAACTTATCCATTTTATGCTGTACATGGCTTTGTAATTTTGTATCAAATGTACGTACTGTGCCCTTACAAAACGCTATATCTGAAATGACACTGTCAGTAGAACCAGCTTGTATCATTCCAAATGTAATCACTGCTTCTTTTACAGGATCTATTGTACGAGAGACAATTTTTTGTGCACTTAAGATAAATTCAGCCGTGATAACAATAGGATCAATTGTTTCATGTGGTTTAGCGCCATGTCCACCTTTTCCTTGTATCGTAATGCTAAACCTCGTCTGGTGATGCCATCATTGCACCAGGTCTAGAATATATTGTTCCAGAAGGATAGCCACTCCATAAATGTGTTCCATAAATTTTATCAACATTTTTAAGACAACCGTCATCAATCATTTCTTGTGAACCACCAGGTATAATTTCTTCACCATATTGAAAAATAAAAACCACATTACCTTTAAGCAAGTGGCGATGTTCATTCACTATTTCTGCAACACCAAGGGTATGTCCATCATGACCACAAGCATGCATACAACCATCATTTTTTGAACGATAGGGCACATCATTTTGTTCATGAACAGGTAAAGCATCGAAATCAGCCCGAAACGCGATAGTAGGACCATCTTCATTGCCTTTAAATATTGCTTTAATACCATTTCGTCCTACAGGCGTATCAATTTCACACGATAATTGATTCACAATAAAGTCATGAGTGTGTTTTTTTCGAAAGAGAGTTCAGGATATTGATGTAAATATCTACGTAACTGTATCATTCTTTTCTCTTTTTTACTAGCTAATTGGAACCAATCAAACACATTTATCACTTCTTCCTTCATATTTTCTTTATTAGTATATCATTATTATTTAAGTCAAAGTAGGCTTAATTTATGTTTTGAACTCGATCAAAAAGCTTTTCACCTAAAAATGATAAGGCTTTCATGATTCTTAAAATTAAGGTGAGATTAAAGAAAATATAGAGCACAAGGGGGATTTATTTGTGGTGCAATCATTAAATGAGTTTTTAACTGAGAGTATTCAGTATCTAAAGGATAACGGTTTGTATAACGATATTGATAATTCAAGGTGCCAATGGTCCTGGAATTCAAATTAATGATAAGAGTTATATCAATTTATCATCTAATAATTATCTAGGTTTAGCTACGAATGAAGACTTAAAAAGCGCAGCTAAGCAAGCAATTGATACTCATGGTGTTGGTGCAGGAGCAGTACGATCTATTAATGGTACATTAGATTTACACGATGAATTAGAAGAAACTCTTGCTCAATTTAAGGGAACTGAAGCAGCTAATAGCCTACCAATCAGGATTCAATTGTAATATGGCTGCGATTTCAGCTGTAATGAATAAAAATGATGCGATATTATCTGATGAATTGAATCATACCTCTATTATTGATGGCTGTCGTTTATCAAAAGCTAAAATTATTTGTGTTAATCATTCTGACATGGATGATTTACGTCGAAAAGCAAAAGAGGCTGTTGAATCAGATCAATATAATAAAGTGATGTACATTACAGATGGAGTATTCAGTATGGATGGTGATGTTGCTAAATTACCTGAAATCGTTAAGATTGCTGAAGAATTTGGCTTACTCACCTCACTTATGTAGATGATGCTCATGGTTCAGGTGTGATGGGTAATGGCAGGGACAGTAAAACATTTTGGTTTACAAGACAAAATTGATTTTCAAATTGGTACATTATCAAAAGCTATAGGTGTCGTAGGAGGTTATGTAGCAGGCTCTAAACAATTAATTGATTGGTTAAAAGCACAATCTAGACCGTTTCTATTTTCAATTTCACTAGCTCCTGGAGATACTAAAGCAATTACTGAAGCTGTTAAAAAGTTAATGACATCCACAGAATTACATGACCAATTATGGGAAAATGCACGATACTTAAAAGATGGTTTATCTCAATTAGGTTTTAATATAGGTGTATCAGAAACGCCGATTACTCCGGTAATTATTGGAGATGAAAAGAATACACAAAAATTTAGTAACCGACTTAAAGAAGAAGGTATTTATGTTAAATCTATTGTCTTCCCAACAGTTCCTAGAGGTACCGGGCGTGTAAGAAATATGCCTATAGCTACACATACAAAAGAAATGTTAGATAAAGCTATTAAGGCTTATGAAAAAGTTGGTAAAGGGTTAAATATTATATAAATTACTGATAAGTCAGCACTTGTCTCAGATGAGGTGAGTGTTTTTTGATGCCAATTAATCATTTTGATAATTGTCAATTTCACTTTAAAATATAATATGAAAAGTAAGTCTGATAAGGAGTTATACAAAGTGGAAGAATTAAGACAACTTACATATAAAGATGAAAAAGCATATATTCAGTATATTCAAGAATGGTATGACAACGATGAGAAAGTTATCCCAACGACGACTAATTTAAAAGAATATCATTCATTTAAAGATATGGTCGATTATATTAATAAAGAAAAGCCTGACAAAGATTGGGTACCCACAACAACATTATTTTATATGATTGATGAAAATATTGTTGGAGCTTTGGAGATTAGACATGAACTTAATAGACGGTTAAGTAATATAGGTGGTCATGTAGGATATGGAGTTGCCCAATCATATAGGGGTAAAGGATATGCTCATATTCTTTTAGGTGAGGCACTTGTTTATTTAAAAAAATTGAATGTTAAAAAAGTTCGATTAACTACAAATCCTTTTAATTTTGCTTCACAAAAAGTAATAAAAGATTATGAAGGATATGAAATTGAACCATACATTAAAAAGAACGGCAGAAAAGTCAACCGATATGAGATACTGAGTGAATGATAAACAAAAATCATCCTTCAAAAAGAAGAATGAAATGTGTCAAAAGTTAATTAAATCGTTTTGCTTGAGACAAGACAAATCGCAAGGTAATGTGTTCAAATACATCACCTTTTATTTATAAATAAAAGGATAGCATGGAATTTATATGACCACAACAGAAACATAATAAATCTGATACTTTAGTTATTTATATATACTTATCAACAGTGAAGTAAATCTGTTTCAATCCAGTTATAATGTCATAATTAATACGAATTGCAAATCTATAAATTACATTACTAAAATTTGAGAAGTTAGTATTTCATTTTTTGACGCTACTATTTTAAATTTTTACTCATGTTACAAAGTTATTTCCAAGGGAATGTTATTAAAAAGTTACTCTTGAAATAAAGGAGAATTTAGATGAGATATTTGAATGAAGAAACACAAGCCGAATTATTAAATATGGAAGAAGTCATTGATAGAGTAGGTCAAGCACTCAAAGCATTTTCAGAAGGTAAAACGAAAACGCCACTTAGACATGTTTTGCCGTTTAATAAACATAATCGTTACTTAGTGATGCCAGCATTATCAGATGAATTAAAAATTGTCGGATTAAAAACGGTCTCATTTGCACCTGATAATCCTAAAAATGGTAAGGCAATAATCTCAGGTTCAGTCATATTAAGTGATTATGAAACAGGGGAAACCTTAGCAGTATTAGATGGTGGGTATTTAACAAAAATAAGAACAGGTGCAATTTCTGGGGTAGCAACAAAGTATTTATCTAGAAAAGATGCTAAAGTGCTATGTGTCATTGGCGCAGGTATACAAGCTGAAGGTTTAATTGAAGCTATGATGGCTGTTAGAGATATTGAGGTCGTACATTTTTAAAGTAGAACTAAGGAAAAAGCAGATCAACTTGCTAAGGATACGCAAACAAAATTTGGAGTAGAAGTATATGTTCATGATCAAGCAGACGAAGCAATGAAAGAATCAGATATCATTGTTACTGCTACCAATGCCTCACAACCAGTTTATTCACATACATTACATCTAGGTGTTCACCTTAACGCAGTAGGTTCATTTAAACCGGATATGCAAGAGATACCTTCAGAGTCTATGATGATTGCCAATAAAATAGTCATTGAATCCGTAGAAGCAGCGAGGAGATAGGTGATTTGAAGGTGCCTCAAGAAGAGGGAATATTAACGGAAAGCATGCTATATGGTGAGTTAGGAGATATCGTAGCAGGAAATAAATCTGGTCGAGAAGATGATAAAGAAGTAACGCTATTTAAATCAGTAGGTCTAGCCATTGTTGATATTGTTGTGGCTCAGTATTTCTATAAGAAGGCACTTGAAAACGAAAATAAATAACAATACATCTGAGATATAAATATCATTTACGGGTACATCAAAATTTCTTAATATCTGACTGAATTATACATGCGCTTATATTAAGCTTTTTCAACACTAGTCTGTAGGGGTTATATCACACTGAGAATTTCACCTAGAACTTTTTCAAGGAATGGGAACTAAAAATTGAGACTCTGACACAGAGACTTTCACAAAGAATCTACAGACAAATGAAATTTTTTCTACTCACAATATTCATGGTCGACGTCGATAATTGTGAATAAAATTTTTAATGCAAAATGTTAATAATAATAGAAAGGCAATTAAACTAAATGTACAAAGAATCGTTGGTATTAGCTCATGTTTAGTTATAAGAATATGGATATTTAAATATGTAAACATTAGCGATATAACAATAGAATGCATTAAGGTTGCTTGTCTTTGTTTGTATGTTTTTAGATTTTCCTTCATTACCATTCACCAACTCTATTATTAATTTAATGGTAACTTTGTTTTTTGTACATTACAAATAATCGTTCGATAAGTAGGAGGGCATTGTATCCTCACTCAAACTTCAGTCTAACTTAAGATGATGTAACAAGATTATTTCTCAGGAAATATGTTTTATTAAGTTGATATAATGACTATAACTAATCTTTAGGAATATTAACTATAATCTTAGTAAACGCTTTTTCATCCACACAAAATTGTGATTGAGTGATTATATCTTTTCAAATGGACTAATTTGATAGAAAGCAACTTTGCCTAACTTAATGCTTTTAAGGAATTACATAATAATCAAAAATAAAAAGTAAAAAATGACGAGAAGCGTTAGGAGACTTTTTTAAAGTCTAGTTTAAAATTTTTAAAAAGACTCTGAGATGAAATGTTTTATCTCAGAGTCATCCTATATCTATGCTGATTTTTTATGTGGTTTATATCTTGAGATGTTATTATTGTTGAATTTATCTATTGATTGCTCCATTGAATTTGATTTTTCATTAACGATTCTTTCAGGATTAGTCGTATTATATTTATTTAGATTATGTGTTTGAATATAATTACCAACAACTTCATCAAGCGAAATGCCTTCTTCGCGTTGTCCTCCAAACATATCATAGCCATCACCTTTATAGCAGTAAAATCATTTGTAGCTATGTAATATGTCTTATTAGGGTTTAATTTTTCAAATTTTCCAGTTTTATGATTGCGAACTTGTATGTCTCGAACTCTTGAATTGGGTTTTTGATTGATATCATAGAAAACATGTATTGATTTAGATATTTGCAAGAATCCACCGTTTGGTGTTAATTGTTTCTTATTATTTTTTATTTCAATAGGGGCGTTTAAACTATGTTCAAATGCTTTTTTTACGTCTGTTCCCTTAACTTTAATTTGAGAAATTAAATTGCCAAAAGGTAATACAGTGATAATATCATTTTGAGTGATTTTACCTTTAGCAATTGAGGAGCGAATACCTCCACCATTTGTAATAGCAAAATCTGGCTTATGCTTAAAGTTTTTCGCTGCGTAATCTTCTATTGCATCTGTAATTAAGTTTCCTAAATTAGTTTCTTGAGTACGAGCTATATTGTTGTCACCCTTAAATTCAACTTTATTATTAGGAATAATCACTTTAGATGTTTCCTTTTTAAATTCATCTGTTTAATAACTGTATGTGAATGACCATCTAATACAATAATCGGTTTTTGGATTGATTTATCATTGGATAATTTTGAGGTTAAATAGTCACCGCGCCATTGTTGTTTAGTACTTTTTTCTATGCCTAGATGTGATAAAACAATATACACATCCGCTTTACCATTCAATTGTTTTATCGCTTTTTCAACACTTTTTAATGGATCTTTGAATTCCACATTCTTAACAGCATCAGGTGATGTTTTGGTTTTTGTTTCAGGAGTAGTAATACCAACGATACCATAGCGTACGCCATTATGTTTAATAATAGTAGACGGTTTAAAAGCCCGTTTTCCATTCTTATAAATATTTGATGAAATCATTTGGAAATGAAGCTGTTTTTGCAACTTTAATAATTGCTTATAACCAAAGTCGAATTCGTGGTTGCCAATTGTCATCGCATCATAACCTACTTTGTTCATGGCTTTCGCCATTTCTTCACCTTTAGAATGATTAGATACTGGCAATCCTTGAAAAGCATCACCCGAATCTAAGACTAAGTCAGGCTTCTCTACATTCTTAAGTCCTTTTAATTTGGGCATTCCAATAACACGACCTTTTTCTTCAACAAATCTGCCGTGAATATCGTTTGTATGTAAAATCTTATGATTGTATTTATATTGATTATCACTTGATTTGTTATGAAGTTCTGTAGCGGTAACGTTGTTGAAATATGAGATGATACCGACACTAATGAGTAGAACAATGATAAATCTGATAAAGATTCTTTGCGTATGATTCTCCTTTAAAAAATGATTTTATAATGTCATATTAGCATATAAAAAGAATAGTTAATTATTCTTTTTAAAGTATTTACTTCAAATTTAAATGTGATTAACAAGACGATAAAGAAAAAAGAGTGATTACAAAATCAAACAAATTAATTAATAAAAAACAGAAAGTTAAAAAATAAACTAAGTACGGTTGTGTGCTTACTATATATATGAAAACGCTTTTATAATATAATAAGCATGCAAAATGAAAGTTTGTTCATATTAGAAAGACGTATTTTTTATATTTAAACAAGGGGAAATTAAGGTATGAAAAGAATAATGATTACAGGTGCTCTTGGCCAAATCGAAACCGAGTTGGTAGTAAAATGTCGAGAAATATATGGTACAAATAATGTATTAGCTACTGATATAAGGGAACCAGATATGGATTCTCCAGTTCAATGTGGTCCTTTTGAATTATTAGATGTTACAGATAAAGATCGTATGTTTGAAGTTGCTAGATACTTTAAAGATGATACTTTAATGCATATGGCTGCATTACTTTCTGCTACAGCTGAGAAAAAAACCATTGTTTGCTTGGGATTTAAATATGGGCGGTCTCATGAATGCGTTAGAAACAGCTAGAACATATCATTTACAGTTTTTCACACCAAGTTCAATTGGGGCATTTGGTGCTTCAACTCCTAAGGTGAACACACCTCAAGTGACTATTCAGCAACCCACTACAATGTATGGTGTGAACAAAGTAGCAGGTGAATTACTATGTCAATATTATTTTGTTAAATTTGGTGTAGACACTCGTAGTGTTAGGTTTCCTGGCTTAATATCACATGTTAAAGAACCGGGTGGTGGAACAACTGATTATGCTGTCGAAATATATTTCAAAGTAGTAAAAGAAGGGCAATACACTAGTTATATCGCTCGAAATACATATATAGATATGATGTATATGGAAGATGCAATAATTGCGATTATTAAACTAATGGAAGCGGACGGTGCTAAATTAGAAACGCGCAATGGTTATAACTTAAGTGCAATGAGTGTTGAACCAGAAATGATTAAAAAAGTCATTCAAAAATTTTATCCCAATTTCACTTTAGATTATGCAGTGGATCCAGTACGTCAAGATATCGCATCTACTTGGCCTGATAATATTGATATAAGTTGCTCTCGCGGAGAATGGGGATTTAATCTTAAGTATGATTTAGCTACTATGAATGAGACAATGTTAAAAGCTATCGAAAATAATGAGCATGTCACAAAGTAAGTCACTCATATGTAATAACAATTCGCAACTACATCTTTCTCCTTTTAGATGCACGTTTTTTAATTCAAAATATAAATTATATAAGTTGGGAATCTGAGTTTCTACTATGAATTTTCTCATAAAGAAAGTTCATAGTATTAGACGTAATGATAATTAAAGTGGTATACACAAGATATCGCTATTTCATTAATGGAGCTTTAAATTTATCTTATTCGCTAGCGACATCACTTGTAACAAAATATAGGTATTGTTTTACTTATACTGTGTGCATAAATGAATGCGAGTGTTCATTTTGAATATTTCGAAAGTTTATTGAATAGTAGAAAGACCATTGATATAATCTAGGGTATCTATTTATGTGGAAATCATTAGGAGGCAATAATCATGTCAGAAAAAGTAAAATTTGAGCAAAGAGAAACGTTAAAAGAAAAACCTGATACATCACAATTAGGATTTGGACAATACTTTACAGATTATATGTTAAGCGTGGATTATGACGCTGATAAGGGATGGCATGATATGAAAATTGTGCCTTATGCACCTTTTGAAATTTCTCCAGCAGCACAAGGCTTACATTATGGACAAGCAGTTTTCGAAGGTCTTAAAGCATACAAACATAAAGGAGAAGTTGTATTATTTCGACCTGATCAAAACTTCAAACGTATTAATAATTCTTTAGCAAGATTAGAAATGCCTGAAGTAAATGAGGAAGAATTATTAGAAGGGTTAAAACAATTGATTGATGTAGAACGTGATTGGGTGCCTGAAGGCGAAGGACAGTCATTGTATATTCGACCATTTGTATTTGCAACTGAAGGCATTTTAGGTGTGAGTGCTTCACAACAATATAAATTACTAATCATTTTATCTCCTTCTGGAGTTTACTATGGTGGAGATACTTTGAAATCAACAAAAATTTATGTCGAAGATGAATACGTGCGTGCTGTACGCGGTGGCGTTGGATTTGCTAAAGTTGCAGGTAACTATGCAGCAAGCTTACTTGCTCAAACTAATGCTAACAAATTAGGCTACGACCAAGTATTGTGGTTAGATGGTGTTGAACAAAAATATGTCGAAGAAGTTGGCAGTATGAATATTTTCTTTGTTGAAAATGGTAAAATCGTTACGCCAGCATTAAATGGTAGTATTCTACCAGGTATTACCCGAAAATCAATCATTCAATTAGCTAAAGATTTAGGTTACGAGGTTGAAGAACGAAAAGTTTCAATCGATGAATTATTCGATGTATATGATAAAGGTGAGTTAACAGAAGTCTTTGGTTCAGGTACTGCAGCAGTTATTTCTCCTGTAGGTACATTACGTTATGAAGATAGAGAAATCGTCATCAATAATAATGAACCTGGCGAAATTACTAAACGTTTATACAATGAATATACAGGAATTCAAAGTGGTGAATTAGAAGATAAACATAGTTGGAGATTCTTAGTTCCTAAATATTAATAATAATTGAAATTTTAACTCGTTATTTAATATTACCCATATATTAAGAGAGTCTAGGACATCAATGTCTCAGGCTTTTTAGCGTAATGGAAGTCGATGACTAAATTGAAAATCTGCTGATATCAAGCTTTCTTTAACTATAGTTCGGGGTCCCAACAAAGAGAATTTCATATAGAAATTCAACAGACAAAGCAAGTTGGGGTTACATTACGGGGTGGGGACATGAATTCAATATGAATTTTATCCCTCTACCTTTTCAATTTTTATATGTAATTAATTTTTTAATTGGTTAATTGTATATATAAACATTTATATGCGGTACGATATAATTAACTTAAACTAAATAAGAAGTAAGGCGATTTAGACAGAGAAACCTTTTTAAACACATTGGGTTTTTCTGTCTTTTTTATGCAACTAAGATTAAGGAGAGATAAAGTGATTTATGCAGGTATATTAGCAGGTGGTATTGGTTCTAGAATGGGGAATGTACCGTTACCAAAATAATTTTTATCATTACATGGGGAGCCTATTATTATTCATACAATAGAAAAATTTTTAATGTATAAAGATTTTGATGAAATCATTATTGCTACTCCCCAAAAATGGATAAATTATACGCTCGACTTGTTAAATAAACATCAATTAAATGATAAAAAGATAAAAGTAATCAAAGGTGGGGATGATAGAAATCATACTATCATGAATATTATAGAAATGATTGAACAATCAAAAAAATTAACGATGATGACATTATCGTTACGTATGATGCAGTTAGACCTTTTCTAACAAATCGAATTATTAGAGAGAATGTAGAATATGCAAAACAATTTGGAGCTGTAGATACGGTTGTCAATGCTATTGACACTATAATTTCTTCGAATGATGCACAATTTATTTCTGCTATTCCAATAAGAAATGAGATGTATCAAGGACAGACGCCTCAAACCTTTAAAATAAAAGAGTTGAAAGAAAGCTATTTATCGTTAAACCAATCTCAAAAGGAAATATTAACTGACGCGTGTAAAATTCTCGTAGAATTAGGAAAGCCAGTTAAACTAGTTAAAGGAGAATTATTTAATATAAAAATTACAACACCTTATGATTTAAAAGTTGCAAATTCAATCATTACTGGAGCTGTAGATAATGATTAATCAAGTCTATCAATTAGTGAGTCCTCGACAGTTTGAAACAACTTTTAAAACTATTAATTTACACAATCATAATAACAAAATCATTGTGCGACCATTATATTTATCAATTTGTGCAGCTGACTTAAGATATTATTGTGGGAATAGAGACACCAAAGTTTTATCTAAGAAATTACCTATGTCATTGATACATGAATGTGTAGGTGAATTTGTATATGATTCAGACTATCAACTTAAGAAGGGAACCAAAGTTGTTATGATTCCAAATACACCTTCTGAGTCGCATAAAGTAATCGCTGAAAATTATTTGGCGTCTAGTCATTTTAAGTCAAGTGGTTATGATGGTTTTATGTAAGATTATATTGTCATGGAACATGATAGAGTAGTAACTTTACCAACAGATATTGATTTAAGTGTAGCATCGTATACTGAGTTAGTTTCAGTTAGTGTCCATGCTATAGAGCGTTTTAAATCAAAATCTAACCAACTAAGAGAAACATTTAGGATATGGGGAGATGGTAATTTAGGATATATTACTGCAATTTTACTTAAAAAACTTTATCCTAATACCAAAGTAATAGTTTTCGGAAAGACTTTATATAAGTTAAGTAGATTTTCATTTGTAGATGAAATTATTCAAATTGATAGCATTCCTGAATACCTCAAAATTGATCATGCATTTGAATGTGTAGGTGGTAAAGGAAGTCAGCATGCTATTGAACAAATTATCGAAATTATTAATCCTGAGGGGAGTATAGCTTTAATGGGGGTGAGCGAACTTCCTATTCAAATTAATACGAAAATAGTTTTAGAAAAAGGGCTAACTATGATTGGAAGTAGTAGAAGCGGTTTAAAGGATTTTGAAAAAACAGTTGCGTTATATCGTCAATACCCTGATATTCTGAATCAACTAGCGTTGCTTAAAGGTAAAGAATTTGAAATAAATGCAATAGAAGACATCATTACAGCATTCGAATATGATATTTCTAATGCATGGGGAAAAACAGTTTTAAAATGGAATATATAAAGTAAAGGAAACAACGATGACAAAACATTTTTATAGATAATATTTATTGGGAACGCATCCAGCTCTTTGTCAAAGGACATTTTGAAGGTATTAAGCCTACAGGAAATTTTCTTCTTAGAAATTTAACAGAAACCAAGTTATTAAATGCCAATCATGTAAATATATAAGAAACGACTTTTGTAGCAAGATTTAATATCGCAATTCTAGAAAAAGGTAATTTTTTAAGTACTGGTAAGATGTATTAATCAATCAACAAGATAATGAAAATGTCTGTCAAATTAATCCAGAAGTTTTAAATAAAATAAAAAAACAATTGACTTTAGAGGAATTAAAGGAGTATAACTCACTCGAAACAAAGTCGTTACAACAAAGTTACTTATTAGAAAAGCACGGTAAAAGTTTTCATAGATATAACACTAAAGAACTAAAATCCTACGAAATCGTTCCGGCTATTTCTCAAGAAATTAATGAGTTTATTTTTAAAATTCAATATAAATCTGAAATGAAGACAAGTAGTAAATTTATGCGAACATTATGTACTCTACATAAATTTTCAAGGAAAATCAGTTTCAATGTAAGAGATAAAATATATTTATCAATATTTAACATTTCCAAAACAATACATAAAAATAATAAAAATTATGTGTTGTTTACTTCAGATTCTAAAGCAAATATGTCAGGGAATTTTAAGTTCATATATGAAGAAATGCTTAAAAAACAATTGGACAAAAAGCTGATTATACATTCTATTTTTAAACCTAATGTGGCAGATAGAAGATCATTACTTGATAAAATAAAATTTCCATATCTTCTAGGAAAATCAAAATATATTTTATTTGATGATTACCATCCCATGATTTATAAACTCTCATTTAGAGCAAATCAAGAAATTGTTCAAGTATGGCATGCTGTTGGTGCATTCAAGACTGTAGGGTTTAGCAGAACAGGGAAAAAAGGGGGACCTTTCATCGACGCCATTAGTCATAGAAATTATAGCAAAGCTTATGTTTTTTCTAATAGCGATATTGTTTATTATGCTGAAGCCTTTGGAATTGAAGAGCATAAAGTTTTTCCGACAGGGGTTCCGCGTACGGATATTTTATTTGATGAATCATACAAGAATAACGTTAAACAATCTTTGGAAGCAAAGTTGCCAATTATAAAAAATAAGAAAGTCATTCTTTTTGCACCTACTTTTAGAGGGAATGGACATCGTACAGCTCACTATCATTTCTTTAAAATTAACTTTTCGAAATTAGCACGTTATTGTGAAGAACATCAAGCAATTGTTTTATTTAAAATGCATCCTTTTGTTAGGAATAAATTGCACATTCCAGCTAGCTATAGTAAATATTTTTTAGATATTTCAAATTTTCGCGAAGTAAATGATGTATTTTTCATTACAGATATTTTAATTTCCGAATATTCATCATTAATCTATGAATATTCTGTTTTTAAAAAGCCAATGTTATTTTATGCTTTTGATTTGGAAGATTATATTTATACGAGAGATTTTTATGAACCATACGAAACCTTTGTTCCAGAAAAAATAGTTAAAACTTTTGATGAACTTATTATAGCGCTAGAAAATAATGACTATGAATTAGAAAAGGTAACGTCATTTTTAAATAAAAATTTCAAATATCAAGACGGTAAATCAAGTGAACGATTAGTTAAAGATTTATTCAAAAATTTTATCCAATAGACAATTATTTTCAAAAACCACCTATACATACTACTTATAACAATAGGTAATTTAATGACGAGATATTAAATTCCACATAAGAAGCTAAATCAGTTAAGGTTAAACCATATGTCTTTAAAGAATGTCTAAACTACCTCATTTTTAATAAACATTAGATTATTAGGCTACAACATTATACTAACTCACCTTAAATAAATGCTAGTATAGTGTTAGATAAACTAAAAAGAAAAGTACTTAAACAAATACGCTAGCTTTCGCTTTTGGATTACTTTTCATCTTTTATATTTAAGCGAGATTCAGTTTCCTACAATTGTTATGAAACCTATAATACAATAATTTATGTAATTATAATTAACATAAAGAATCTTTTCAGGAGAGACTTAAAATGGAATGGATATTATTTGATAAAGATGGAACATTGATAGAATTTGATAGTAGCTGGGAAAAAATAGGCGTTCGTCTCGTTGATAAACTTTTAGATACGTTTCCAGTGCATGATAAGGAAGCTGCGCATCGTCAGCTTGGGATTATTGATGATAAAGTAGTACCTGACTCTATTATGGGTTCTGGTTCATTAGCTGAAGTGATTAAATCTTTCGATGATGTCACTGGTCAAGATACATCAGATTGGACTAGGGATACGAGTCAAGAACTTGTGGATACAAGAGAGCCTGATAATAAGTGGATTGAAGGTGTTCAAGATACAATTCAAGAACTTCGGAATGAAGGTTACCGTATTGGTATCGTTACTAGTGATACAAAAAAAGGTGTTGATCATTTTCTTGAAGAAACGAACACAAGACACCTTTTTGATCTCGTTATTTCTACTGAAACACATGCAGAAGAAAAACCTCATCCGAAAGTGTTAGATCCACTATTTAATGCTTATGATGTTTTACCAAATCAAGTTGCAATTATAGGTGATACTCCTAATGATATGAAAACAGCTATAAATGCTAAATTAGGATTAGGCATCGGTGTACTGACAGGTGTAGCAAAGAGAGAAGAACTGTATGAAGCAGATGTGATTATTGATAGCGCTAAAGATATAAAAAAAGTGCTAGAACAATATGAAAAATAAAGTGTTTTATGAAAGTAAGAACGACGTGGGACTTTTTTGGATTTATTCAAACTTCCACGTCTTGTTTTTAATGTACTTTAAATGAGGAATTTAAAGATTTAAAGCCAAGCAACTCACGCAATGTAGACGACTGATATGCATCTCTAAATAATCCACGATGTTGTATGGTATAACATGTTCTACAAAATCTTCAAGACTGTATGGTAAAGTAGCATTATCACTAGCATTAAAAGCTTGATTATCTGCAAAAAACACTATATCTAAGAGTCCTTTTTCAGCTATATGAGCTAAATGCTGGTAATAAGAGACGTTACCAATGTCTTCGATATAAGAATCCTCCATACGCCATGCAGATTGATGATGACCACACCCGTAAAGTAAAACACCTATGTTCATTTGACATTTGTTTTTCATATGAGCACCTCATTTATTAATTTCTTTTAAAAATGCGTAAACTAAAATTATACAATTAATTCATCGTTAAGCCACCATCAACAGTAATATTTTGACCTGTTACACCGCGGGCTTCATCTGATGCAAGATATACAACCATATTCGCAACATCTTGAGGTGTTGTAACCTTTTAAGAGGAGTTGTTTGAGCGATTAATTCAAATACTTCAGGAGTAGTAACAGCACTAGCATCCGTAGTCTTTAATAGACTACCTGAAACAACATTTGCTGTAATTCCGAATTGACTAAGTTCGGCTGCAATATTACGAGTGAAACCGATAAGTCCTGCTTTTGCAGTTGTATACCATGATAAGGAACGACAGGGTTTTGATACAGATTAGTTCCAATACTTATGATACAACCACTTTGTTGTGCAATGAATTGAGAAATAACACTTTGTGTAACATTGAATGCACCTTTTAAAGTACCATTAAGTTGTTGCTCATAATCTTCCCAAGTTAAATCCTTAAATGCTTTCTGTTGTGTTGGATCAAATTTAAAATTAACTAATGCATTATTAATGACAATATCAATTTGACCAAAATGCTCTGTGGCTTGTTGTATCATTTGATCTACTTCAGTACGATTTGTAACATCAGCTTGAATAGCAATGACTTTATTTTCATCATAATTTGCGATTAAACGTTCTGCTTTGTCTTTATTTTGTTTGTAATTGACTACGACATTGTAATTTTTTCCAGTAAAGTTGTCGCGATTTGAGCTCCAAGATCACGACTACTTCCTGTAATAATTGCAGTTTTTATCATTTTTATAAGCGCCCAAGTTAAACTTTAATTAAGAAAAAATGCACAACACTCTAGAGAAAAGTTGTGCATCTTAGTAATTAATATATGAAGACAGATTAATAGTAAGATTATATTTCACACTTTCCTCCGCTAGTGTTAACTAGTTCAGGTTCAAAGGGTTTGGATAAATCTATCTCAGTTCTTAAACACCCCTAGTGCTATATATTATAAACATATGTGTTTTGAAAAATAATGTCAATACGATTAAGAAGCTCTATACATTTTTCAATAGTAAAAGAAACATCCTGTAAAAATTTTCCGAGGAAAATTGAAGTTGCTCGATTTTCCGTGGAATTATTTTTATTATCTATTATCAACTTCACGATAAATTTTAATAATACGTGCAATTTTTTCAATAATAGGATTTAGAGAATCTAAATCTTTATGAATATCGTATTCATTAATATTCACGCGAACTACAGGACAAGCATTAAAGTTATTTATCCAATTTTCATAACGTTTAAATAGCTTTTTCCAATATCCAGGATTAGTATTAATCTCCATATCACGACCGCGTTGTTTGATACGATCAATCACCTCATCATAATCACACTCTAGATAAATAAGCACATCTGGTTTGGGGAAATATGGTGTCATTACCATGGCATCGAATAATTCTGCGTATGTATGATAATCTTCTTTACTCATGGTACCTTGTTCTTCATGCATTTTCGCGAAAATATCAACATCTTCATAAATTGAGCGATCTTGTACAAAACCGCCACCATATTCAAACATGCGCTTTTGTTCTTTAAAGCGTTTGGCAAGAAAATAGATTTGAAGATGGAAACTCCAACGTTCAAAATCGTGATAAAATTTATCTAAATAAGGGTTATGATCCACGTTTTCAAATGAAGTTTTAAAATTTAATTTATCAGCCAGTGCTTGTGTTAGCGTCGATTTACCTATGCCCACTGTACCAGCGATTGTAATGATTGCATTTTGGGGGATGCTATAATTATTCATCTTTAACGAGCTCCAATCATTGGTTTTACTATATTTAAAATATCTTGATAATCGTCTTCATTTTCAACAAAATCTACGTTTGTCGTATCAATAAGTACGATATTTGCACCTTCATTTTTTAACGATTCATAGTACGCTTGATAATCTTTTTTTAAAGTTAATAAGTAATCATCTTCGATGTGCGATTCAAAACTACGATTACGTTTAGCAATTCTTGATTTTAATACCTCTAAATCGGCATCTAAAAAGATAATTATGTTAGGCATTTCTAAGTCTTCAGTTAAAATGTCAAAAATGCGACTAAATTTATCAAATTCTGAGGCATTTAAGGTATTTTTAGCAAATATTTTATTTTTATGAATATGATAATCACTAACTACACCTTGGCGTAATTCTTCAATATCTCTAATTTGTTTATATCTGTTACATAAAAAGAACATTTCTGTCTGGAAACTCCACTTTTCAATATCATCGTAAAAATCAGATAAAAAAGGATTCTCATCTACAATTTCTTTTTCTTCATAAAAGCCTAGTGAGTGGCTTAAACGATTGGCAAGTGAAGATTTTCCAACACCTATAGGTCCTTCAATAGCAATAAAAGGTTTATTCATAATCACTTCTCCAAATGTTAAGATAGACAATGAGTATTGTACCATAAGTGAGGTATTCCGACATATGAGAAATGATAAGGATTATATGCGTTTAGCAATTAAAGAAGCGCACAAAGCAATGACTATTGGCGAAGTGCCTATTGGAGCTATTATCGTTAAAGATCACCAAGTGATTGCTCGCGCTCACAATTTAAGAGAAACATTACAACAACCGACTGCTCATGCAGAACATATAGTAATTGAACGGGCATCAGAAATCGTTGGAAGCTGGAGATTAGAGGATTGTACTTTATATGTCACATTAGAACCATGCGTGATGTGTGCGGGAGCTATTGTAATGAGTCGTATTCCAAGAGTCGTCTACGGTGCTACTGATCCTAAAGGTGGATGTTCTGGAAGTTTGATGAATTTACTTGAGCAACCTCAGTTTAATCATCGATCTAGTGTTGAATCGGGGGTTTTGGAAAAGGAATGTAGCCAGCTACTTCAAAGTTTTTTTAAACAAATTCGTGAACAGAAAAAAGCTTTGAAACAAGTGAAGATACAAAACGATGCAAATTTGTTAGAATGATGATGTACAGCAAATGAGAGAAGAAAATATCACCATACATTACAGAAATATTGAAACATAAAAGATATATTGATATCAATCAAAGGCAGGGTGTACCCAATATATTAATTAAATTACGCTTTATATCTAAGTACTTTTGTCTAAAATAATAAAAAGATGCATACGTAAGTGGTATTAAAATATTTGTCTTACAATCAATCAGAAACGAGGTCAACGAATGATAAAGCTAATTGCAACAGATATGGATGGAACATTACTTAACGCAGCACACGAAATTTCTTCAACAAATCAGGAAGCCATTAAATTTGCTCAAGAACACGGTATTACAGTGGTCATCGCAACTGGTAGAGCATTTTATGAAGCTAATACGCCCATTGCAGAAACTGATTTAAAGGTACCTTACATATGTTTAAATGGGGCTGAAGTACGTGATGAGTCATTTAATATTATGAGTACGTCACATCTTAACCACTCGTTGGTTAAAAAAGTTACGACGACTTTAAAAGATAAAGATATATACTATCAAATTTATACCAACAGAGGGATTTACACTGAAGACCCTAAGCGTGATTTAGCTATTTATATAGATATCGCTGAACGTGCTGGTCAAAAAGCAGATGTTACAAAAATTAAAAATAGCATACAAAAACGTATCGACAACGGTACTTTAAAAGTCGTTGATAATTATGACAATATTGAAGATATTCCAGGCGAATTAATTATGAAGGTGTTAGCGTTTGATTCAGATTTAGGTAAAATAGATCAAGTAGGTCAAGAATTAGCGTTATCGCCTAACCTTGCAGTTTCTTCCTCTTCAAGAGGTAATTTAGAAATCACTCATTCCGATGCTCAAAAAGGGATTGCATTATCAACAATTGCGAAACAACTTGGTGTTGATTTAAAACATGTGATGGCATTAGGTGATAACCTAAATGATATTTCTATGCTAGAAAGAGTGGGATATCCTGTAGCAATGGATAATGCGACTCAAGAAGTTAAAACTATAGCTAAGTATATGACTGATTCTAATGAAAATAGTGGTGTTGGGAAAGCCGTAATGAAATTTTTAAAGAGCGAAAATGATATAACTTAATTAAGAGGTGTCAAAAATGAAAGGATTAATTATTGTTGGGAGTGCCCAAGTAGGGTCTCACACAAATGCTTTAGCAAAATATTTAAAAGGTCAATTAGGTGCACATCAAGTTGATGTGGAAATTTTTGATTTGGCTGAAACGCCTATTTATCAGTTAGACTTTTCAGGTACAACTCAAGCAGTTGATGAGATTAAGAATAATGTTAAAGATCTTCAAGAAAAAGCGATGGAATCGGATTTCTTAATTTTAGGAACACCAAATTATCATGGTTCTTACTCAGGAATTCTTAAAAATGCATTAGACCATTTAAATATGGATTATTTCAAAATGAAACCTGTAGGATTAATTGGTAATAGTGGTGGAATCGTAAGCTCTGAACCATTATCTCATTTAAGAGTCATCGTACGTAGTTTGCTAGGTATTGCTGTACCTACTCAAATTGCGACATATGATTCAGATTACGCTAAACTCGATGATGGGACATTATATTTAGAAGATAATGAATTCCAACTGCGTGCTAAATTATTTGTAGATCAAATTGTATCATTTGTGAATAATAGTCCTTATGAACATTTAAAATAAATGTAAATTGAAAACTGACCCTTAGTGAAGGCTAGCAGTGGTTCACTAAGGGTTAAGTATTTATTTTTTGTTTAGAGGAAATTTTATTATATTAAAATCTATTTAATACTTTTAAGAAAGTATTCCCATTTCTTTATCACATTTTGCTTAAAATAGGCCTCAACAGCAACATAACAATTATTAGAGAAATCACTTCGTATTCCTGGATGATTCAATAAATGTTTAACTTTTTCATACAGTTCTTCTTCATTATTCTTTTCTACTAAGTAACCATTTACACCATTTTCTATCAGTTCGCCTGGGCCGTATTTAATATCGTAACTGATAGTAGGGAGACCATGTGACTCACATTCTAATAATGCTAGTGAAAAACCTTCCATATTACTTGTAATTAAATTCATATATGCGTCATGATATTCATTTGTTAAATCATTTAAAAATCCTCTTAAAAATACATGCTCTTCTAATTCTAGTTGTTTAATACGCTCTCTCAAGTGCCGCTCTTCTTTACCAAACCCATACATATGTAACTCTATGCTTGGAAAGTCTTCTTTTAACTGATGGATTAAGTCGATTTGCTGTGTTAATTGCTTTTCAGGAGAGTATCTTGCTACAGAAATTAATTTTCTAGGTGGAATAGCAACATCATTATTTGTAGAAGATTGCGTATCAACGGAAGTAAAACCAACTGGTATAGCAACAACAGGAATTGAATTATTAATTCTTGCACTTACATCTAATTGTTGTTGTATCGTAGATACCACAATTGCTTTATAGCGATTTAAATGTTCGAATACACCCTTATAAACATTTTTAAAAGAAGAATGTTCTAAATCATTGATATCTTTGATATGTGTACTGTGTAGCACTGCGATGACTGGAATATCAGTTGATGTCAAATTAAACACATGGGATGTATGAAGATTACGGTCACTAAAAAAGATATCGCCATTTTTATATATCTTTTCTATAAAAAATGCACCTAATTCATTATCATTATTGAAAAACAAAGTTCTACCTAAATCATTCAACATAATTTTTTTTGCCACATTAGGATTATTTGAATTAATATCATAATATTTTTCAATTTTGACGTTCCCTTGAGGAGAAAAGTAATATTCAGCTTGAATTTTTTGGTCTGTCGATGGTATTCTGACACAACTCAAAAAACCACGCGTGTCGTACAGTTCTCTTTTTACTTTTCTTCTTGACGTATCAAAATAATTGATATAATCGAGTTTTTTATACGTTTCATCTGCAAAATGTGCGTACATAATAAATTGTTGATGATCGTATATTCGCACATCATTTGACTCACTTACTGGTTTGATTATATATCCACATTCTTTTTCCCAATAATGAAGCCAGTTTTTACTATAAACAGATGTCACATGGCATGCTTCTTGGAAGTAATCATACATATTGATATAATCTTCACTGCTAATATATTTAGAAGATGTATCAGTTAAATAGCGATTCCATGATAATAGCACAATCTTTGCATAATAACCGTATTCTTTAAACAGACTTAAGCGATTAATAATAGCTTTTTCAATGCCAGCTAATTTATGACCGATATTATTACCTACAAAATAGAACATAAGTTACCTCTTAATTATAGTTAATTTTAATTTACAAATATTGTAACATAACAAAAACTTAATATATTAATAAAAGTAATATAGATACATTCAAAATAATTATTTTAACTATCGATTATCAAGAATTTTAAACTATTAACATTCAGAAAATTTAAAATAATGATATCGCTTTCAAATGAAACTATGATAAACTTAGCTAGTAGAGATGTTTTTCTAAACAAAGGGGTGGGGGTAACTATGAAATGATATCGATATTTTATCATCACGATGATAGTCATTATGACTATGGCTAACTATATTGATCGTGGTGCAATTTCATATGCTCAAGAAGATATTATTAAAGAATTTGGATTTGATACCATTGCATGGGGATCAATTTTAGGCTACTTTGGATATGGTTACATGTTTGGTTCTTTAATTGGCGGTATTACGGCAGATAAGAAGGGACCTAAATTTGTATGGATTGTTGCAGGAACAGCATGGTCTTTAGCTGAAATTGCCATGGCATTTGCTGGAGAATTAGGAATGGCAGTATTTGGGGGATCAGCGCTTGCAGGTTTTGCTTTTCTCAGAGTACTCTTTGGTATATCTGAAGGACCTATATTTTCAACCATTAGTAAAAAAATACAAACTGGGCTGCACCAAAGGAACGTGGCTTACTTTCCGGATTGGGTCTCATTGGTGTACCACTCACTGGGTGCATTGATTACAGCTCCCATTGTCTCAGGATTCTTGACCATTGCAAGTTGGCGTATACTTTTCGTCTTACTAGGTATCATTGGCTTAGTATGGGTCGTTATATGGGCAAAAGTTTTTACAGATTACCCAGAAGATAATAAGAAAGTGTCTGAAGAGGAATTAAGAGAAATTCGATCAACAGAAGCCAGTTTAAATGTTGAAAAAACAATTGAAACGGAAAAGGGTCATGAAAAGTGGCATCACTTTTTTAAAAGTCCAACACTTGTAGGAAACATGGTTGGTTATTTTGGCTTTCAGTATGTTAATTTCCTTATACTCACTTGGACACCTAAATAATTTACAAGATGAGTATCACTTTGAAATACACTTTCTATGGTATCTAGGTATGATGCCTTGGATTGGCGCATGTTTTATGGCTTACTTTGGTGGACAAATTTTAGATTGGTTACGTCAGAAGACTGGAAGTTTGCGCATTGCGCGTGCATACTTTGCTATAGCAGGAATGATATGTGCAGCTGTA
The DNA here is from genome assembly GCF_900458815.1 of Staphylococcus saccharolyticus. Taxonomy (NCBI): domain Bacteria; kingdom Bacillati; phylum Bacillota; class Bacilli; order Caryophanales; family Staphylococcaceae; genus Staphylococcus; species Staphylococcus saccharolyticus. Next base: position 2,103,821 of record NZ_UHDZ01000001.1, on the reverse strand, counting down.
TGTTTCTTGATTATTCCATTTACATATAGCATCGTTGCAGTTATGGTATTGATGATGGTTGGTAATGCATTTATTTTCTTACCCAATGCTGTCTATTGGGCAGTTATAATTGATACAGCGCCAAATAAAACAGGTACATATGGAGGGATGACTTACTTTTTTGTGAATACCGCTACCGTTATTGCACCCACACTAACAGGATTCCTTGTTGCATGGCATGGTTATTCAACGATGTTCATCTCAGCCGTTGTGGCTTCACTCATTAGCATTATCGCTATGTGCTTTGTTAAACCAGGTGAAAAGGATATGGGACATCACTAACGTTACTTCTTTTTATATCGACTTTTAAAAAATTTTAATGAAATATACATGTAGCAATTAATTTAAATTGAAAAATAAGAGTTGCTTCGCTCATTGTGAGGCAACTCTTATTTACAGACTACTTTTGTATAGTCATCAATCAAAATTTATATTAAAATCTTTAATTGTCATATCTTCTCTCATCAAATGCTTCAATAGGTGTTTTGATTTCATCTCATACATATTGGAATTCTGAGCAATCTTTACCTGCGGGGTCATCAAAGGCCCAATGTTCTCTAATAATATGAGGAGGAAGTGTAGGGCATTTTTCATCCGCATCGCTACAAAGTGTTACTACTAAATCGGTTTGCTGTAAAATTTTCTCATCTGTAAAATCAGAGGTATAATTTGAGATATCAATGGCGACTTCTTTCATAGCTTGAATTGCTTTAGGATTAACACCATGCGTTTCAATACCTCCGGAATATATGTTCCAACGCGCACTGAGTATCAAATTTGTCCGGCCTTCAGCCATTTGACTACGACAAGAATTCCCTGCTCATATAAAATAAATGGTCTCTTTGTTCATTTTAAACACCTACTTTTAAAAGATGGTGAGTGTTAGGTATAATCCTAGTAATGTGAAGAATAATACAGGGATAGTTATTACGATACCAGTTTTGAAATATCTCCCCCATGAGATTTTGACATCTTTTTGTGTTAAAACATGCAACCATAATAAAGTAGCTAAAGAACCAATGGGGGTTATTTTAGGACCTAAATCTGCACCAATCACATTAGCGTAAATCATACCTTCTTTTAGAGAACCAACAATATGTGGTTGTCCAATTGCAATCTCATCAATTAAGACAGTTGGCATGTTGTTCATGATTGCTGAAAGAAAGGCTGATATATTCCCATGACACTGCTGAAAAGTCCATGATTAGCTATAGTTGATAATTCAGTAGCTACTAAGATCGACGTAACACCTACATTTTTTAATCCAAATACGATAAGATACATGCTGATTGAAAATATAACGATATTCCAAGGTCGCCTTTAATGACTTGTTTCGTATGAACTGCGGCTGATTGACGAGCCAATAATATAAAAATAATAGCGATGATACCAGCGACGAATGATACTGGTATATGAATAACCTCACTAATCAAGTATCCCACAAGTAGTAAGCCTAAGACTGTCCATGATAATTTAAATAATTTTTGGTCATTAATGGCATTTTTAGGGCTTGGTAAATTTGAGATGTCAAAAGTTTGTGGCATGGATTTTTTGAAATAAAACCATAAAACTATAATACTGGTTACCAGAGAAAACAAATTAGGAATTATCATTCGACCTAAGTATTCAACAAAATTAATATTAAAGTAATCTGCGGATACGATATTAACTAAATTACTAATAACTAGTGGTAACGAGGTTGAATCAGCAATAGATCCACAGGCTATAAAAAACGGAAAAATATGTTTTTTATCAAACTGTAAGTTACGAACCATTGCTAAAACGATAGGTGTCAAAATTAATGCTGCACCATCATTGGCAAAGAATGCTGCAACAATTGAACCTAATAGCATGATAAATATAAACATTTTTAAGCCACTACCTTTTGATGCCTTAACCATGTGTATCGCTGACCACTCGAAGAAACCGATTTTATCGAGGATTAATGATATGAGGATTATAGCTACAAAGGTAATTGTCGCATTCCAAACAATACCTGTTACCTCTAATACATCTGAAAAACTTACTACACCGTTATAATTACAATAATAGCTCCAACTAAAGCAGAGATACCAATATCTAGGCCTTTAGGGTTCCAGATGACAAAGAGTAGTGTTATGAGAAATATAATCATTGCAAATATTGTTGTCATTGACAGTCACCTTTGCTAATAGTTTGACATATACATTGCTCGTTAGATGTATAAATTGAAGTTAAATGCTCGTTAAGTTGCTTAAATAATGTAAGGTTAAGTTGATATATATTTGTTTATTACCCATTTTATTAGCAGATATTATTTTGTGATTTATAAGAAGTTTCATATGATGTCTTAAAGTAAGTTGTGAAAATTGAAAGTATTTAAGTAAATCACATGCACAAAGGTCTCCACAAGAGAGTAAATCTAATATTTCTAATCTACTAGGATGGGCGATGACTTTTAATAATACCGATGTTTCTTGATATGACATTATGTGCCTCCGTAATAATTACATAGATTAACACCTATATAGATAAGTGTCTATATTCCGCTAAATTCTCAATAAACAAAAAACTCTGCAAGTTTAGCCTTCAATCTTCAAGACTTACTTGCAGAGCTAGTTTATATTCATCATTGTTTTAAATGATTTGATACTTGAATATATCATTAATTGCAAAGTAAAAAGATACTTAGACTTATTTTCTATACTTTAAACGTGCAAAAGCATCGTGTTGATGGATAGATTCTTCATTACGACATTCAATGTCAAAGCCTTCAATCCAATCAAATTCAACCAAATCTGCAGCAATCAAACGAATTAAATCTTCCACAAATCGAGGATTTTCATAAGCACGTTCTGTTACACGTTTTTCATCAGGGCGTTTTAAGATTGGGTATAGAACAGAGCTAGCATTAGCTTCCATTGCATCTAAAATTTTATCTTTATAATCATCAACCACATCATTATTTTTGACTAAATAAGTTTTAACTGTGACGATTCCTCGTTGATTATGTGCCGAGTATTCACTGATTTCTTTAGAACAAGGGCACAGCGTTGTCACAGCAGCTTCAACTGTTAATTCTTTGCGAGTTACGTTATGACCATCAATAGCTAAACCATACGTGACACTCGCATTACCTACTGCTTTAATGTTAGTGACAGGGCTAAAGCGATCAAAAAACCACTTGCTTGAAACGTCAACACCTGCTGCGTGTTGATTCATTTTTTCTTGTAGTGTGCGTAATAATTGGTACAGTGTATTAAACTCTAATTCAATACCATTGTCGTAGTGCTTCTCTACACTTTCTAATATACGGCTCATGTTAATACCTTTTTCATCTTTATTTAAACTCGTTGAAAAGCTAAATAAACCTGCAGTTTGATATTGGTCAATCAACACAGGATAAGTTAAATTTTTAATTCCTACTTCTTCTATTTTAAATAGGAAATTTTTATGTGAACTCTGTAAATCGGTCATTTTGTTTTTAGCCGTAGGTTTCGTACCTTTAACAGGGTCTACAGAACCAAAGTGCTTCCAACGACCCTCTCTAGTGGATAAATCAAATTCTGTCATGTTTTACCTCCATTTAAGATTCGAAGTGATACGTCCAAAATGGCTCAACTTTTAAAAAGCTCTGTGCTTGTCCATTGATTTCAGGACTTGCAAGTTGCCTTAAAAAAGGTCCTGTTTGAGATGCATGTGCTTCAAAAGCTTTTAGTTTTATATCACTATATTGTGAAATGTCATTCTGAATATCTGGTTCTCCAAGAATATCTGGCGCATCATTACTAAATGCGACTAGC